>CALCFH010000089.1 GCA_937900215.1 uncultured Cryomorphaceae bacterium | reverse complement strand
GTTTTTATTTAACCCATTCAAGGCTTGAATAACTTTTTTATCCCACACTTTATGATAACGAACCAAATCATCCGGGTAAACTACCTTTCTTTTTGATCCCTCATCTATTCCTCTAAAAGGGTAGGGAATATTTAGATAGCCGTAATCATCTGTCAATTGCTGTCCAGGAAAAATATCTCGCACCGCAATTTCAAAATCATAAGCTGTAGTTATACAATTAGAGTGGAAGCTGTGATTTACATAACGAGCATGATCCCAACATAGAACAAAGTTTCCTCTATTGTTTCTGTAAGTATAATGGTCAAGGATTCCTTGGTACATCGGATCGAGTTTTTCAACTTCTTCTGGGGTGAATTCTCTATCCAATTTGTCTAAAACCCAAGTAATGGTTCCTTTCGGTATAAACTCCTTAGCAACAACGCCATAACCAACTTCGTCGCTTATATATCGCATCTCAGTAGAAGGGTGAATCATAGATTTTCTCGCTGGTTTTTTAAAGTCCAACGCCATTGCGAAAGTAACTTTCTGTTGAGTAGTTTTGAAAATACTATGAATATTTTTTAGCCAGGCTCCATTTAATACAGCTTAATTCTATCTACCAATTTCATCGATAGAAAAAAGCGCACAGATTCATAATTCAAAAAGTTCTCTATAATTATTCTTGTCACTCGTTTCTCAAACTGAGTTTAAAGCTAGATAATTTTCTAAAATCAAAAGGCTTGAAAGCCATTGCATCATGAATCCTCAAAAAGATGAATTGGAATTTACAAGGCATATTTGATTTGACAGAAAAGGATGAATTACTTTCGCGCCATGAAATGTGGAATCGTAGGTCTACCGAATGTAGGGAAGTCGACTTTATTTAATTGTCTTTCCAGTGCTAAAGCTCAAGCTGCAAATTTTCCTTTTTGCACCATTGAACCCAATACAGGAACTGTAAATGTTCCAGATCCGAGGTTGTATGAGCTTGAAAAAATTGTTAAACCTGAGAGGGTAATGCCTGCTACTGTTGAGATTGTAGATATTGCTGGCTTGGTAAAAGGAGCAAGCAAAGGAGAGGGCTTAGGCAATCAGTTTTTAGGAAATATCCGTGAGACCAATGCTATTTTGCACGTCTTACGTTGTTTCGATAATGATAATATTACGCATGTGGATGGTTCTGTAAATCCGATTAGGGATAAAGAAACCATTGATATTGAGCTTCAATTTAAGGACTTAGAAGCCCTTGAAAAGCGAATCGACAAAGTTAAAAAGGCCTCAAAGGCAGGGAACAAGGAGGCGCTTAAGGAGTTAGACTTTTTAATTCGATGCAAAGAGCACCTTGAGAAAGGTCTCAACATGCGCTCTTTGGAAATGACCGATTCAGAACTTGAATTCATAGAAGATCTACAATTCTTAACACTCAAACCTGTGTTGTATGTATGCAATGTAGATGAAAATTCTGCGAAAACGGGTAATGCATATGTAGATTTAGTAAAAGAGAATATTCAAAACGAGAAAGCCGGCATAATTGTTTTAGCGGTAGCTACAGAAGCAGATATAGCTGAATTAGAGTCGTTTGAGGAGAAACAAATGTTTTTAGAGGAGATAGGTCTTGTTGAACCGGGTGTAAACCGTTTGATTCGCGAAGCCTACACTTTATTGGATTTACAAACCTATTTTACAGCAGGCGCAAAGGAAGTTCGTGCATGGACAATTCATAAAGGAGATAAAGCTCCACAGGCAGCGGCTGTGATCCATACAGATTTTGAGAAGGGCTTTATTCGTGCAGAAGTAATTGGCTATCAAGACTATATGAGTTATGGATCTGAGGCAGCAGTGAAAGAAGCGGGAAAGCTAAAGGTTGAAGGAAAAGAATATATAGTTAAAGATGGAGATGTAATGCACTTTCGATTCAATGTATAAAATTTATTTTGAGTCTTCATAACAATAGATTGAACTCCAGTTGTGAAAAAGTTGTTCAAATCAAGTCGCTTTTATCCTTAGCGAATTACTAGCTTGAAGCCCCATTTATAAAGAATATGTCCTCCCCCCAATACGACGAAAATAGTATCCGATCTCTCGACTGGAAGGAGCACATCCGTCTAAGGCCGGGTATGTATATCGGCAAATTGGGAGATGGCTCTGCTCCAGACGACGGTGTTTACATTTTAATTAAAGAAGTACTCGACAATTCTATTGATGAATTCGTAATGGGTACGGGCAAGACCATTGAGGTGGTTATTTCAGAAGGCAAAGTGAATATTCGCGATTACGGAAGAGGAATACCTCTAGGAAAAGTAATTGATTGTGTTTCTCGAATAAACACAGGAGCTAAATACGATAGCAAGGCATTTAAGAAATCAGTAGGATTGAACGGAGTAGGAACCAAGGCGGTGAATGCTTTAAGTTCTTGGTTTAGAGTTCAGTCTTTTCGAGATAATCAGGTAAAAACAGCAGAGTTTTCGTCGGGAAACCTGCAGGATGACTTTCCAATAGAGGAATCAAATAAGCGCTCTGGTACGCTAGTAAGCTTTATTCCAGACGCTTCAATATTCAAGAATTATCGCTTTGTAGATGAGTATATAGAGAGGATGATTCGCAATTATACCTATCTAAATCCGGGTCTAACTATTGTCTTCAACGGGCAGAAATTCTTTTCTGAGAATGGACTAAAAGACCTCTTGAATGACAATTTGGATGGAGCCATTATGCATGACATCATCCACCTAAAAGGAGAGGATATAGAAGTGGCTTTAACCCATAGTGATAAATCACAAAGTGAACAGTATTATAGTTTTGTAAACGGTCAGCACACAACTCAAGGGGGAACGCATCAAGCTGCATTTAGAGAGGCTTTGGTGAAAACCTGTAGAGAGTTTTTCAATAAGAATTTCGATGCAGCCGATATTAGACAAAGCGTAATAGCAGCCGTAAGTATAAAGGTGGTTGAGCCTGTATTTGAGTCGCAAACCAAAACAAAATTGGGCTCGAATGATATGTCTCCAGAAGGACCATCGGTTAGGAGTTTCATAGTTGATTTTGTTAAAACCAATCTAGATAACTACCTCCATATGCACCAAGAGGTAGCAGAGGCAGTATTAAAGAAAATTTTAAGAGCAGAACGGGAAAGAAAAGATCTAGCAGGAATTCAAAAGCTTGCGCGAGAAAGAGCTAAAAAAGTGAGCCTTCACAATAAGAAATTGCGTGATTGCAGAGTGCATTACAATGATTTAAAACACGACTCTAGACTAGATACTACCCTATTCATTACAGAAGGAGATTCTGCTTCAGGCTCTATTACTAAGTCGCGTGATGTTACCACTCAAGCTGTTTTCAGTCTAAAGGGTAAACCCTTAAATTGCTACTCTTTAAGTAAGAAAGTGGTGTATGAGAATGAAGAATTCAATCTATTGCAAGCGGCACTGAATATAGAGGATGGTTTGGAAGATCTGCGTTACAATAATGTTGTAATAGCCACAGATGCTGATGTAGATGGAATGCATATTCGCTTGCTTTTAATTACCTTCTTCTTGCAATTTTTTCCAGAACTTGTGCGAGAAGGTCATTTATATATTCTTCAAACTCCATTATTTAGAGTTAGAAATAAGAAAACTACACAGTATTGTTATTCAGAAGAAGAAAAGAGAGCGGCCTTGCTTAGTCTAGGTGCAAAGTCGGAGATAACGCGATTTAAGGGACTTGGAGAAATATCTCCAGATGAGTTTAGACATTTTATTG
The DNA here is from genome assembly GCA_937900215.1 of uncultured Cryomorphaceae bacterium. GTDB lineage: Bacteria > Bacteroidota > Bacteroidia > Flavobacteriales > Schleiferiaceae > RFXV01. Next base: position 977 of record CALCFH010000089.1, on the reverse strand, counting down.
GAGAAAATATTCGTTTAGAACCAGTGCTCCTAGGTAAAGACCAGACCATAGAGGAATTGCTGCAGTTTTATATGGGTAAAAACACACCAGATCGGCAAGCATTTATTATTTCTAACTTACGAGTAGAAAAAGACGTTATAGTAGAATTAGATAGTAATGAGGTTACATAATAAACAACGATATACATATTTTAAGGTATTTTACCTTCTATTCATCTTGGTTTTACTCTTTGATGTGGTAGGAAGTAGCCTAGAAGGTTCATTGGGAGGCTTACCAATGTTAACTCCTTTCGCATTGTTGGTTGCTTTGTTTTTTGTTTACAGAGGCCTGCCAGTATTTGAGTTCGATAGCGATGGAGAAGTTCTAATTATTGTTACCAAAGAACCTTTTTTACAAGCCTTTTCGGGAATGTTTTTTAGTCAAACTGAATTTCCAAAACGTAAACTCAGATCTTACAGCATTCAGAGATTGCCTTTCAGAAGGGTCTTAACTGTGAATATTGACAGTAAAGATGGCGGAATTAAAAGGGTTAAACAGTCTATTTCCTATCTGACTAAGACGGAGGTTAGAGATATTGAACGTTCGCTAATAGGTTGCTTAAAGCGCTATAAAAATCAAGATTTCCACGAGAATGAAGTCGACTGATCCGGAGTTGCCTGAAAACAATAATGACGAGCATGTTCCGAGTTCTAAAGTCATCCGCGTTTCTGGGATGTATCGAGACTACTTCCTAGATTATGCCTCTTATGTAATTCTTGAAAGAGCCGTTCCAACTTTAGAAGATGGATTAAAACCTGTACAAAGAAGGCTCTTGCATTCGCTTGAAGAATTGCACGACGGCCGATACCACAAGGTGGCCAATCTCATTGGTCATACAATGAAATATCACCCGCATGGAGACGCTTCCATTGGTGATGCATTGGTTCAACTTGGACAAAAAGAGTTGCTAATTGATTGTCAGGGGAATTGGGGGAATA
>CALCFH010000088.1 GCA_937900215.1 uncultured Cryomorphaceae bacterium | reverse complement strand
ATGCAGATACCCTCAGTTCTATTCAGGGCTGTGATTCGGTGGTGGGCATTCAACTGATGCTCTATGCGCCCAATGCCTATTCTTTGGCACGCAGCAACACTCTTTTGAGTATTCCATCCGCCTACAGCAACCACAGCTGGTACTTCAATCAGCTTCTTTTAATAGGAGAAAACAACAGCAGTTTAGACGCAGCAAGCTATGGGAACGGACTTTATTATTCATCTAGTTTAGACAGCAACGGCTGCATGGTCTGGAGTGATAGCCTGAGCATAAACAATATTGGATTATTGGAAGGAAGCTTTGTGGGAATGAAACTCTTCCCCAATCCGGTTAAGGAACTTCTTTTTATAAGCGGATTGCCCAGCGGTGTGTATGACGTACAGATTCTAAACAGCCTAGGCCAATTGATGTGGGAAGGAAGCTTGGAAAGGCTGGGAGATGAAAGGGCCTTGAATATAGATTTTCTTGAGAGGGGAGTGTATTTCCTAGAGATTACATCTACCAACGGAAGTAGAACTAGCCATTCCTTTATAAAAGAGTAGAGGGGCGATGCATCGCGTCTGTACTCTACCATTTGTGGCGTCTATAGCCTTCTGAGGTTTTCAATGTCTTTCGTCTGCCTGCTTTTCAGTGAAACCAGCACCTCTGTTTCCTTATTGCATCGCCGAAAATAGATTCTGCCGTTGGCTTTGTTTCCGGTATTAAAGTGCAGCTCGTACCACTTCATTAAGGTTTTAATGGGCTTGCCGCTTTTTTGGGGATCGCTTGAGACGGAGTATAGTTTGTTAATGGCATCTCTATAGTCGAGCAGTTCGTTTGTTATAAGCTCCATAGAGTTGCCAACAAACCGAATATTCGGCATAATAGAGTGTAGAACACCCTCAAAAAGCCCCTCGTATTTATTGAGCTGCCTCTGTGTCTTTTCCAATTTCGAGTCCAACTCCCGTAGCCTCTGCTCCAAGGCTATTTTTTGTTCATCCAGAACGAAGAATAATTCTTCATACTCTTTCGATTCTGCAATGAGCTTGTCTTTGGTAGCCTGCAGCTTTGGTATTTCTTCTAGCTCAAGGGCATGATATTCATTCTTGAAATCGAGATCTGCTTTTTCCTTAATCGACACAAAGTGTTGCAGTAAAAGCGCTTCGCATTGAGACAGTTCGTGGCTGCTGCCAATTTGTATATACCAGTCGTATTGCTTGCCATCGTGACTGGGCTTATGGCTGGTTCCCGTTTTCTCTACGGCAATCTCATTCCGATCAAAAATGGAAAGCACCTTATCAAACAATAAGTCTTCGCACTTCAGCAAAAGATATTTATTGTTGTGTTCGCTTGTACTGACCAAGTACTCAATTTGCCCTTGAATGTCGGTGAGGCTATCGTCGTCGCCCGGCACATTCAAAGAAATCCGCAGTCCGTAGATGTCTTTCTTTAAATCGCATTTAAGCTGCGTAATCACCGCATATTTGGAAATGGCCTTGCTTTCTAAAAGGGGCCTCAAGCTTATTGCGCCTATTTTATTGACATAGCCAAGCGAGTCGCCATTCTGGCGTTTAATGTGGATAGCATTGGGGTCGAACGCATTGTTTGGCTCTCGACTAAAAACCACCACTTCACCCAATTTGCATTTTTTCGCATTGTGTTTGCGCTCTTCGTGGTTCAGTCCAGCGGACCATATGTTAATCCGAGGCTTAGAAGCATCCAATACGTTCTTTTTGGGGCGCCTGAAATAGTCAAAGAGGATAGACGGTCTTAAACGAAACATAGAATTGAAAATTTATCTGACATCTAATATCTGATATTCTATGCAGAGGTGCAATGCATCGCCTCTGTAGGATCTAAGCGCGATGCATCGCGTCTGTACCGCGATGGATGTATACGATTTTCGTATAATCGTAAGATGTATAGGCATATTTTTTCTAAAATAGCAGAAGAATTAGCACCAAGCGCATGAATAAATTCCCCGCTTCCATCTCTTTTCGACAAGAATCTTTCTTCCGAATCTTAAAGAGCAA
>CALCFH010000087.1 GCA_937900215.1 uncultured Cryomorphaceae bacterium | reverse complement strand
GTTTAATATGTCCTTGAACGAGTAATTCAAAAAAGTCCTTCAACGCTAAACTAGGTCCTCTTAAGTCATGCGATATCACAGTGAAGAGTCGGTCTTTTTCTAAGTTGCCTTGTTCTAATTTTAAAGCAATAGTCTCTAATTCCTTGTTTCTTAACTCAATCTCCTTATTCTGCCGTACAATAATTCGATATTGTTCTCTCAAACGCTTGCTCAGTCCACTTCGGCTTTTCCAGAGCCATAATAGAAGTAGAATAAATAGAATGGATGCGCTCAGCGCAAGCAGAAGAAACTTATTTTCTAATGTTTCATTTTGTAATTGACTCTTTAATAAGTCGATTTTCAATTCTCTCTGCCGCTCATCAACCAATCTATATTGACTCTGATTGGATGTCTCAGCTGCATGTGATTCAATTATTTCATTTACGCTATCACGCTTAAGTAAGTTCTTAAAGCTTGTCTTATAATCACCGTTGTAACGACTTAATTTCGAGTGGAAATAATAGTATGTACTAAACGATTGTAGTTGGTTTTCGTAAGAATACGGATTGAGCTTAATCTTATCCAATGCTTTTGCTATGCTATCTGCAACTAAGAGCAACTTGGCATATGAATTTTGTTGGATTTAAATGTCACCAAGTTGTGAATACGAGTTTAAAAGATTTGCATATTCTTTGGTGTTTCGAGAAATTTTAAGGTCTTGAAGTAGCAACTCTACTCCCTTTGATGTATCACCTTCCAATACATAAAGCCATCCCAAGTTACCAATCAAAATGCCTTGCCAAATTTCAACATCGTAATAAATAGCGGTATTATAGGCCTTTTTGAAATACTGTTCCGCTAATTTTAGGTCTCCTTCATTTTGATAAGATAGAGCCAGAATATTCCATGCATTTAATGATTCGTTCTTGGTTAAAACGCTATCGGTTATTCCAGTTAAAAACCGGTTAATGTGCTTTTTGGCTTGTAGATAATTTCCAGTATGATAATATCCTTCTCCTAAACGGTAGTCGGCAAACTTTGAATAATAGGGTGGAAGCTCTTCTTTGAAAACTAGAAACTCTGCAATTAGACTCCAGAATCGATCCAATGTCTTTTTTGCTCGAAATGCTCTATAGATGTAATCGAAATGATAGCGCATCACACGCTGTTGTCCCAATTCATAGGGATCTATTATTCTGTATAAATCAAGTATATCATGATTGAAATTCGACTCAGGTTGCTCGAGTATATGATCAAAGCAATGGTTGAGAAATGGCAAAAGGCTGTCTTTGGCTATCGCCTCCTCTGTCTTCTTTCGTAATTCTTGGGTCAAATGAGCGGAACCCCTAATTGGGCAAAGAAGTATAAACACTATTATAAGTGTGCTTTTTCTATGCTTCAAATAGGTCAATACTCTTTCTTTCAAACTGGAATAATAATCTGCAATAATAGAAGGTAATTCAGAAGTAATGAATGCATTATGAACATATTCTGAAATATTTCTAAAAATGATTTTTTCATGCTCATATCCTGTCATATCTTTCATGCATGACGAAGCTATGGCTCTCCTTTCATTTCCACTTACCACTTCAAGAACCAGTGGCTGTTTTTGGGTTAGTGCTGATCATTTTGCTCGTTGCGCCTCTTCTTTTTTCGAGAATGAAGATCCCTGGTATTATTGGTCTGATTATAAGTGGAGTATTAATTGGTCCTTTTGGCTTTGGTCTATTGGCTAGAGATAGTGTGGTTGAGCTGTTCTCTACCATTGGCATTTTATATATTATGTTTTTAGCCGGACTAGAGCTTGAGCTAAATGAGTTCTTAAAGAATAGGGTTCGTAGTATCATTTTCGGATTGTTGACTTTTTCCGTTCCCTTCGTTTTTGGCTTTGCCGTTGCCTTAAAGTTGCTGGATTATCCTCCAACAGCTTCCTTTATAGTTGGATTGATGCTTGCTTCTCATACTCTTCTCGCATATCCCATCGCTTCTAAGTTGGGTATACATAAGAATAGAGTAGTAATGATTACGGTGGGAGGTACCATCTTGGCTGATTCGCTCGTACTTATACTTCTAGCTGTTGTCAACGGTCTCATTGAAGGCGATATAGGAATCTACTTCTGGATAAGACTCATGGCCTCAATGATGGTCTTCTTATGGATACTTTTTTACATTTTCCCAAGAATAGGACGGTGGTTCTTTAAGAATATTGAGAGTGAAAAAAACAGTCAGTTCATCTTTGTTCTTACCATGGTTTTTATTGCAGCTATTCTAGCAGAGATAGCAGGTTTTGAAGCAATAATTGGGGCGTTTATGTGTGGGCTTGCACTCAATCGACTCATTCCTGCAGAATCTCCTCTTATGAATCGTTTAGAATTCGTGGGCAATTCTATTTTCATTCCTTTCTTTCTGTTAAGTGTGGGTATGATGGTAGATGTTCAGGTTTTCATGAGCGGTGCCTCTCTTCTAATTTTAGCAGGAACGCTAACTTTTACGGCCATTGCCTCTAAGTGGATTGCCGCCTACATAAGCCAAAAAAGCTTCCACCTTAATGCTACGCAACGGAATGTAATTTTTGGTCTGTCTAATGCTAGAGCTGCGGCAACTATTGCGGTTGTTTTGGTTGGATATAATGCAGGAATTCTCTCAGATGATCTTTTGAATGCATCCATTGC
>CALCFH010000086.1 GCA_937900215.1 uncultured Cryomorphaceae bacterium | reverse complement strand
TCTGGCCAGTACCATGACGGGAGTGCTCAATCTTATGCTGCAATCCTATGCCATTATGGTATCGGGCTTGTTTATTCCCGTCTTAGCAGCCCTCTTCGACAAATCGCCCAATCCCTCTGCGGCTATTGCCTCCCTGGTAATCGGAGGAGGCTCGGCCCTTTTTATAGGCCTTTTGTCTATTCCCCTACCCTTTAACTTCGATCCCATTGTCCCCGGATTGTTGCTATCCACTTTTACTTACCTCATCCTTAGAAATTCATTTAATTCAAAAACACGTTCTGCCCTATGAAAAACAATGTTCAAGTAAACCAATGGGATTCGAACAGCCGCTATTCCATCCAAGACCTCGCTCAATTTCTCTTTATGCATTTAGAGCGCTTTGGCGATCCTTTGCATCAGATTGAAGGAGCCTTAGACTATGCTCAAGGCAAAAACAACAAGCCCGGCGGTGCCTTGTATTGCGCCACTATGGAGAATGAATTGGTTGGTGTTGTGGTATTTTTAAAAACCGGTATGGAAGGATTCATTCCTTCCAATATTCTGGTCTATATAGCGGTAGATGGAAGTAAAAGAGGCGCTGGAATTGGCGCCAAACTCATTGAATTGGGTGTAAGTCAGTGCAGCGGCGGGGTGGCCTTGCACGTAGAGCCAGACAATCCCGCCAAGCGATTGTACGAGCGTCTGGGCTTTACGAATAAGTATCTCGAAATGCGTTTAAGCTAAACCACCATGGCATTTATTGAACTGTATAGAAAGAAACTTGAGCACAACTACCGCATGCTTGATACTATGTTTAAAGAGCATGGCATCGATTGGGCGGTGGTTACCAAAATGCTTTGTGGCAATACTTTGTTCATCAATGAAGTAGAACGCCTCGGACCTACCGAATTGTGTGACTCTAGGATCTCCAACCTCAAAAAAATCAAAAAGGCCTATCCCTCCATCCAAACCGTCTACATTAAGCCTCCGGCCAAGAGAAGCATTAAGAGTATTGTGGAGTGGGCGGATGTTAGTTTCAACACAGAGCTTCAAACCATTCAATGGTTGAGCGAAGAAGCGGTTCGCCAGAACAAACTGCACAAAGTTTTAATTATGATTGAACTGGGCGATTTGCGCGAAGGCGTACTCGGCGAAGATCTCATAGACTTTTATGCTCAGGTATTTAATCTCCCGCATATTACCATTGTTGGAATTGGTGCCAACCTCAACTGCCTAAACGGAGTAATGCCCAGCGTAGATAAACTCATTCAGCTCAGCCTGTACAAACAACTCATCGAGGCTAAGTTTCAGGTTGAAATGCCTTGGGTAAGTGGAGGAACCAGTGTGGTTATTCCTTTGGTGGAACGAAAGCTAATTCCAAAGGGCATCAATCATTTCCGCGTGGGAGAAACCCTCTTTTTCGGTGTAGACCTATTCAAAGAAGGGCCTATGACCGGATTGAACACAGATGTTTTCAAGCTTTTTGCAGAAATCATTGAGATTACCGAGAAATCCAGTGTGCCCAATGGCGAACTAGCCGCCAATCCCTCGGGAGAAGTCTACGAAATAAAGGAAGAAGATTATGGCAAAACCAGCAAGCGTGCCATCTTAGACATTGGACTATTGGATATACAGCCTCACTTTCTAGAAACCGAAGATCCAGAGATAGAAATTGAAGGCGCCAGTTCCGATATGCTCATCATGGACTTAAAAGAAAATGCATCCAACTACAAAGTGGGCGATTTAATTTGCTTCAAACTAAAGTATATGGGCGCCCTGGGCTTAATGAATTCCAACTATATAGAGAAAAAAGTGTCTTTAGAATAAAGGCTCTTATTAATCGGGATAGATCAAATATTTATCTCGAATCTTTTTAAATTCCTCAACTTCCTTCTTGTACAAGGAAGGTATTTCATTGCCTTCCATTCCACCTATAATAGCCTTGCGGATTTTGTCGGTTCCGGTCAATTTATCGAAGAAGGGCGTAAAGAATTTTTCTTTGTCTGGCGAAAGTTTATAGGCTTCCACCAACCAGAACCAATACAGCTCGCCGCTTCCCGACATAAAATACTCTCCGAAGTTGCGCAGATTAATGCCAAAGCAATCTTGGTTTTCGTAGGGCGGATGCGGTGATGAAGGCATAGAACGGGGAGTGAAAACAAAACTTCCTATGAAAAACCAGGGTGCCCCAAAGGTTTGAAAGGGAAAATCAGTCCCTCTCCCCACACTCACTGGGGTTCCTTCAAAGAAGCAAAGCGAAGGATAGAGTGCAACGGCCGCTGCGTTAGGCAAATTGGGTGAAGGGGCTATGGGCAATACATATTTGTCTTTATGCGTATAGTTCAGGCACTTTATTACGGTTAAATCCGCTTTCTTGCCTTTGGTCAACCAGCCTTCATTGCTTACCATTAGGGCGTATTCACCTATCGTCATTCCATGCACTACCGGCACGGGATGCAATCCTACAAAAGACTCAAAGCCCTTTTGCAGTACGGGTCCGTCTACATAAAATCCATTCGGATTGGGTCTGTCTAAGACCAAGAAAGGAATGCCTTTTTCAGCACAGGCTTCCATCACATAGGTCATGGTAGAGATATAGGTATAGAAACGGGCACCTACATCTTGTATATCAAAGAGCACCACCTCTACATTGGTCAACTGCTCTGGAGTGGGCTTTTTATTTGATCCATACAGAGACACAATGGGCAATCCCGTTTTTGCATCCTTGCCACTTTGAACCTTTTCGCCGGCAGCAGCTTCTCCCCTGAAGCCATGTTCAGGCGCAAATACTTTCACAATATTCACCTTTTCTCCTAAGAGAAAGTCGACCAAATGCTGCTTGCCAACCCGAGATGTTTGGTTGGATACCACGGCTACCCTTTTGCCCTCCACCGCATATTTATACGCCAGAAAGCGTTCGGCCCCAACATATAAATCATCCTGTGCGTGCAGCACAGAAGTAAAACATAACAGAGCGAGTAAACACAGACTATATTTGATGCCTTTCATAGATTTCCTTCACTTTTGCGATTCGAACTCTTTTTTGCTCACCGATTATCCACCCGAAAAGGCAGTGGTTTAAGTCAACGCGTAGTGCGCATTGGGGTAACCGCTGTGGCCTTGTCTATGGTGGTAATGATTGTAAGCATAGCCACGGGAATGGGACTTCAACGGCGAATTACCGAAAAGATTACCTCCTTCACAGGCCACTTACAAATTGTTCCTTATATCGGGCCTGAAGATCGTGAAAAACCCTTAATGAGCGCAGACAGTATTAGGCAAGTACTTCTGCTCGATGAAGACGTGGCCTTTGTTCAAGGTATTTCCGAAAAAGGCGGCATACTTAAAACCGAAGAGGACTTTGAAGGGATTATGGTAAAAGGAGTAGACTCGAGTTTTAATTGGGCGGGCTTTCTTCCCTACCTCAGCTCCGGAGTTTTGCCCAACTACCTTTCTGAAGAATACAGTGATGATGTACTGATCTCAGACTTTTTACTCAATCGCCTTCAATTAAAATTGGGCGATACGGTGGCGGTATTCTTTATTCGGGAAGCCTCTAAACCCCCTTTAATTCGGAAATTTATTTTGTGTGGAAGCTATTCTACCGGAATGGAAACCTTTGATAGAGAATACATACTGGCAGACCACAAGCACTTAGCGCGCATATTAAAGTGGAAGGATGGAGACTACGGTCATCTGGAAGTTTTCCTCAAACCCGAAGCCAAGCTCGAAGAGCTCACCGATCGGTGGATTGCCGAACTTCCGCTCGATGCCGATACCTATACGGCACAAGAATGCTATCCGGATATTTACCAATGGGTGGGGTTGTTTGATGTAAACATCTATTTCATATTGCTCATTATGATTGTAGTGGGTCTTGTGAACACCATGACGGCCTTGATTACGATCATTCTGGAGAAGAAAAAAGCCATCGGACTCCTGAAGGCTTTGGG
>CALCFH010000085.1 GCA_937900215.1 uncultured Cryomorphaceae bacterium | reverse complement strand
TTGCCGTTTAGTCCAGTTAGCTTAGTTGCCGGCGTAGTGCACTATCCGCCTAAAAAATACCTCTTGGTTGCTTTAACACGCTTCTTGCGTTTCTTCTTATATGCCTTTGTAATTTATGAATTCCCAAGCCTTTTTCAATAAATGGATGGATTTAGACACGTTTTCAAGTTTGGTGGAGCCTCTGTAAAAGATGCAGCGGGAATCCGCAATATGGTTAAGCTTTTAAAAGACTTTCAACATACACAACTCATTATTGTAGTCAGTGCTATGGCAAAAACCACCAATGCACTGGAGCAAGTCTTAAAATATTGGATGGATGGATCTGAGGAGCGCTGGAAAGAATGGAAAGATATAAAACACTTCCACCTCGCTATTGTAGACGAATTGTTTACTGAATCTGCAGAGAGGAAAAGAGTATGCGATAGCTTGGAAGGTATTTGGGAGGAAATGGATTCGATTCTGAGATCGAAACCCACTCAGTTTTCAAAAGAGTACGATAGACTGGTATCGTATGGAGAATTGCTTTCAACTCGGATAATTGTTCATTTTTTGCAAAATGAAAATCTAGATGTCATCTGGAAAGATTGTCGACAATTAATTGTAACCGACTCCACACATCGCAATGCACGCATCCAATGGGAAGCAACGGAGGCGAAAGTGAAAGAATCCTTTGACGAGAAAAGCTGGTACATAACACAAGGATTCATTGGAGCGAATGCTAAAGGACACACCACCACTTTGGGAAGAGAAGGCTCAGACTATACCGCCGCCGCCCTATGTTATGTTTTGGAATACGATTCAGTAACCATATGGAAGGATGTGCCCGGCATAAAGAATGGCGACCCAAAAGTTTTTAAAGATACGGTCTTGCTTCATCAACTGTCGTACGAAGAAGCCATAGAACTGGCCTATTACGGGGCTTCGGTGATTCATCCGAAGACTATACAACCACTGCAGAGAAAGTCTATTCCCTTATACGTTAAGAGCTTTTTGGAGCCAACGAACAGGGGTACAGTAATAGGCAGCCGATTGGAGTTAACTCCTCACATCGATTGTTTCATTCGAAAGGACAAGCAATGGTGGCTTCGAGTATCAACACGTGACCTCGCTTTTATAGCAGAAGATCAATTGAGTTTGATTTATAAAATATTTTATGATTTAGGAATACGCATTAATCTATCCACACATAGTGCAGTGAGTTCTAGTTTCTGTTTCAATGGAGAACCCCAATTAAAGCTTGAGCTCTTTGATAGATTGGAACTACTCTTTGATTTAGAGCTCATTCAAAATGTGCAACTCTACACAATTCGACATTCAAGAGAAGGGTCTAGAGAAAAGATAGAAGGCTACTTAAGGGTACTTCATGAACAAAAGACGAAGGACACTTTTCAGCTCGTAGTGGTTTGAAAATAAGTTTTTTTCATCTTTATTCGAAGATTGTTCTATCACCTATTGTACGCATTGAAAATGATTGTACCTTTGCAGTCCCCTAAAAATTAGGGTCTATAGCGTAAAGACAAGAAAAACAAGCGTTTATGCCAACCATTCAGCAATTGGTGCGGAAAGGTCGTACGAAAATCGAGAAGAAGAGTAAGTCGGCTGCTTTGGATGCATCTCCTCAAAGAAGAGGTGTGTGTACCCGAGTATATACAACCACACCTAAAAAGCCAAACTCGGCTTTGCGTAAAGTAGCACGTGTGCGTTTAACCAACGGAAACGAGGTTAATGCCTACATACCTGGAGAAGGACACAACTTGCAAGAACACTCGATCGTATTGGTACGCGGTGGAAGGGTAAAAGATTTACCTGGAGTACGATATCACATTGTGAGAGGAGCATTGGATACTGCCGGCGTAGATGGCAGAAGACAACGCAGATCAAAATATGGAGCTAAGCGTCCGAAAGCGGGAGCAGTAGCAGCAGCGGCCAAAGGTGCTGTTAAAGGCAAAAAGAAATAAGAAGCTTTACTGAGAAGAAATGAGAAAGCAAAGAGCTAAAAAACGTCCCCTGTTACCGGATCCGAAATTCAACGATCCACTTGTAACTCGTTTTGTGAATAATCTGATGTATGATGGCAAAAAAAGTACTGCTTTCGCAGTGTTTTATGATGCCATTGCAAGTGTGTCTGAAAAAACGGAAAGACCAGATGGTCTTGAGGTTTGGAAAGAAGCCTTAACCAATGTAATGCCGCACGTAGAAGTACGCAGTCGTCGTGTTGGAGGAGCTACCTTCCAGATTCCAATGCAGATTCGTCCAGACCGCAAAATCTCGATGGCCATGAAATGGTTGATTAACTATTCACGCAGACGCAATGAGAAAACAATGAGTATGCGTTTGGCAAATGAAATCATAGCGGCAGCTAAAGAAGAGGGTGCAGCGGTTAAGAAGCGCATGGACACTCACAAAATGGCAGAAGCAAACAAAGCATTCTCACATTTCCGTTTCTAAAAGAATTATTGACCAAGAATTATAATGGCACGCGACCTCAAATTAACACGTAATATCGGTATCAGTGCGCACATTGATGCGGGTAAAACGACCACTACTGAGCGTATCCTTTACTATACAGGTATTAACCATAAAATTGGTGAAGTACACGATGGTGCGGCTACAATGGACTGGATGGTACAAGAGCAGGAAAGAGGTATAACCATCACTTCTGCGGCAACTACTTGTTTTTGGAATTTTCCAACTGAACAAGGAAAGCCCATTCCGACTACTGAGCAATACAAGATTAATATAATTGATACTCCAGGTCACGTTGACTTTACCGTAGAGGTAGAGCGTTCTATGCGTGTTCTAGATGGCGCTGTTGCGCTTTACTGTGCAGTTGGAGGTGTTGAGCCACAATCTGAAACCGTTTGGCGTCAGATGGATAAGTATCGCGTACCTCGTTTGGGCTTTGTAAATAAAATGGACCGTGCTGGTGCAGACTTTTTTAAAGTAGTTGCTCAGATAAAGGACAGATTAGGAGCTAACGCTGTTCCATTGCAAATTCCTATTGGAGCTGAAGCTGAATTTACTGGTGTAGTTGATTTATTGACTATGAAAGGTATTATTTGGGATGACAGTACTCAAGGAATGACCTATGACATTATAGATATTCCGGAAGATTTAGTTGAAACCGCTAACGAATTCCGCGAGAAACTGGTTGAATCCGTTGCAGAGTACGATGATAAGTTGATGGAGAAGTTCTTTGACGATCCAGATTCCATCACCAAAGAAGAAATGGTAGCCGCGATTCGCCTTGCTACAATTGATATGACTATTGTTCCTATCCTATGCGGAAGTGCCTTTAAAAACAAAGGTGTGCAGAAGATGTTAGATGCCGTTATGGATTATCTACCCTCTCCAGTTGACGTAGAAGGCATCAAGGGAATAAATCCAGATACCGAGCTCGAAGAGGTTAGAAAGCCAAGTGTAAGTGAGCCATTTGCAGCTTTGGCATTCAAAATTGCAACCGACCCATTTGTTGGAAGACTATGTTTCTTTAGAGTGTATAGTGGTAAGTTGGACGCTGGTTCGTATGTTCAAAACATGCGTACCGACAAGAAGGAGCGTATTTCACGTATATTTCAAATGCACTCGAACAAGCAAAATGCGATCGACAGCATTGAAGCCGGGGACATAGGAGCTGGTGTTGGATTTAAAGACATTCGCACAGGAGATACCCTTTGCGACGAGAAGCATCCTATTGTTTTGGAATCTATGTCTTTTCCAGAACCTGTAATCGGAGTAGCTATTGAGCCGAAGTCTCAAGCCGATGTAGATCGTTTGGGAATGTCATTGGCTAAATTAGCTGAAGAAGATCCTACCTTCCGTGTTCACACCGACGAGGAGACTGGTCAAACCGTAATCAGCGGTATGGGTGAGCTGCACTTAGAAATTATTGTTGACAGACTTAAGAGAGAATTTAAGGTTGAATGCAACCAAGGTGCTCCTCAGGTACAGTATAAAGAGGCAATTAAAGCAAGTGTCAACCACCGCGAAGTGTATAAAAAGCAAACAGGTGGTAGAGGTAAATTTGCTGATATCGTTGTAACTATTGGACCAGCCGATGCAGAGGTAACAGGTTTACAATTTGTGAATGATGTAAAAGGAGGTAACGTTCCAAAGGAATATGTTCCTTCCGTAGAAAAAGGTTTCCGCGAGGCTATGAAAAATGGTCCGTTGGCTGGATATGAAATTGATAGCCTAAAAGTTAATCTTCTGGATGGATCGTTCCACCCCGTTGACTCAGATGCACTTTCTTTTGAATTAGCTGCTAAGATGGCATTTAGAGATGCCGCTAAGAAAGCCTCTCCAGTGCTGTTGGAACCAATTATGAAGATTGAGGTGGTGACACCAGAAGAAAACATGGGAGATGTTGTTGGAGATTTGAACCGCCGCCGTGGACAGGTTCAAGGAATGGATTCTAGAAATGGAGCTCAAGTTATCAAAGCGAACGTTCCTCTTTCTGAAATGTTCGGTTACGTAACTCAACTTCGTACCATGAGTTCCGGACGTGCAACTTCAACTATGGAATTCTCGCATTATGAGGATACTCCAAGGAATATTGCCGATGAAGTTATTGCAAAAGTTAAAGGTCAACACGCCTAATCCTACAAGGAAATGAGTCAAAAAATTAGAATCAAATTAAAGTCGTACGACCACAATTTAGTGGATAAGTCGGCAGAAAAAATTGTTAAAACGGTTAAGAGTACTGGGGCTGTAGTTACAGGTCCTATCCCTTTGCCAACTAACAAAAGAATTTATACCGTTTTGCGTTCACCACACGTAAATAAGAAAGCAAGAGAGCAATTCCAATTGTCATCTTACAAGCGTCTAATGGATATTTACAGCAGTTCTGCTAAGACCATTGACGCACTTATGAAGCTTGAGTTACCAAGCGGTGTAGAAGTAGAAATCAAAGTTTAATTAAGTCAAACTAGAAGAATGCCCGCTCTAATTGGGAAAAAAATCGGAATGACCAGCATCTTTGGTCCGGATGGTAAAAACGTTCCTTGCACGGTTGTAGAAGCCCTGCCGAACGTTGTTACGCAAATCCGCACTCAAGAAGTCGATGGTTACCAATCGCTTCAAATCGCCGGTGGCGGTGAGCGAAAGGAAAAAAACACGCCCTCTGCCCTTAAAGGTCACTTTAAGAAAGCAGAAACAACTCCTAAGAAACTGGTGGTTGAATACAAAGATTTTGACAATTCACAATATGCCTTGGGTAATGAGATCAGCGTTGATCTTTTTATTGAAGGGGAATTTGTGGATGTTGTTGGAACATCAAAAGGTAAAGGTTTTCAAGGTGTAGTTAAGCGCCATGGATTTGCAGGTGTAATGCAAGCGAGTCATGGTCAGCACAACCGCCTAAGAGCCCCTGGATCAATTGGTGCAGGATCGGATCCTAGCCGAGTTTTCAAAGGTATCCGTATGGCAGGCCAGATGGGTAATAAGAGAACGAAGATTCAAAACTTGATCGTAATGAAAGTGGACAAGGACAAAAACCTACTAATACTTAGTGGTTCTATTCCTGGTCCTAAGAATGGACTTGTAATTGTTGAGAAATAATGGAATTTAGCGTACTCGACAAAAACGGAAAAGACACAGGTAGAAAAGTAGAATTGAATGATTCTGTTGTAGCCATTTCACCAAATGAGCATGCCATCTACCTTGATGTTAAGCAATATTTAGCCAACCAGCGTCAAGGTACGCACAAGGCTAAAGAAAGAGCTGAAATAGCTCGTACTACAAAGAAAGGTTTTAAGCAGAAAGGAACAGGAAATGCCCGTATGGGATCATTCAAATCCCCTCTTCACCGAGGTGGTGGAACGGTTTTTGGCCCTCGTCCCCATGATTATGGCTTTAAATTGAATAAAAAAGTTAAGCGTCTTGCACGAAGAAGTGCAATTAGCTTAAAGGCGAGCACTCAATCTCTTATGGTTCTTGAGAATCTAGAATTTTCCGCTCCAAAGACAAAAGAATTCACTAGAATTATTGCCGCTTTGGGATTAGAAAATAAAAAATCACTAATAGTAGTGGATGAGACAAGTAAAAATGTATATTTGTCGTCCCGAAATTTTCAGGGCTCCGAAGTGATAATGGTTTCTGAATTAAGCACTTATAAACTTATGAATGCTCAAAACCTAGTATTTACTGAAGGTTCGGTAGAAAAAATTAATGAAGCGTTAAGCTAAGCGAATATGAATATTTTGATCAAACCCATCATTACTGAGAAGGCTACTGCAGATGCAGAAGATCAGAATCAATTTTCGTTTGTAGTCCACAGAGATGCAAACAAAATTCAGATTCGTGAGGCTATACAGACTATCTATAATGTGAATGTAGAGAGAGTTAATACAATGGTTGTAGCTGGAAAGCGTAAAATGCGTTACACTAAAACCGGAATATTGAGTGGTACTACAGGAGCATACAAGAAGGCCGTTGTTACGGTTCGAAGTGGAGAGACGCTAGATCTTTACAGCAATATTTAAGAGATGGGAATACGTAAACTAAAAGCCATTACTCCTGGACAGCGTTTTCGCGTTGTAAATGACTTTGGCAGTATCACGAAGACCACTCCAGAAAAGGGTCTTTTACGTCCAAAGAAGAACACTGGTGGTAGAAATAACACTGGTAAAATGACTGTTCGTAACGTAGGCGGTGGACACAAGCAGCGTTACAGAGAAATTGATTTCAAGAGAGAGAAGTTTGGGATTCCAGCAACGGTTAAGGCCATTGAATATGATCCAAATCGCAATGCACGCATCGCTCTTCTTTTCTACGCCGACGGTGAGAAAAGGTATATCATTGCTCAAAATGGACTTCAAGTAGGACAAACTGTAGTTTCAGGTAAGGATTCAAGTCCTGAAGTTGGAAATGCGATGTTCTTGTCAGATATTCCATTGGGTACAGTTATTAGTTGCATCGAAATGCGACCTGGCCAAGGGGCTGTAATTGCACGCAGTGGAGGCTCTTTTGCACAGCTTGCGGCTAGAGATGGAAAGTATGCAATTATCAAATTACCTAGTGGTGAAACACGGATGATTTTGGTTACTTGTATGGCTGCAATTGGGGTAGTTTCCAATTCAGACAGTGCCTTGGAAAGAAGCGGAAAAGCGGGTAGAAGCCGCTGGTTAGGCAGAAGACCAAGAGTGAGAGGTGTTGCAATGAATCCAGTTGACCACCCAATGGGTGGTGGTGAAGGTCGTTCTTCGGGAGGACATCCACGTTCCAGAAATGGAATTCCAGCAAAGGGTTACAAGACACGTACTCCAAAGAAAGCATCGAACAAGTATATCATTGATCGTCGTAAGAAATAAGAAATGGGAAGATCACTGAAAAAAGGACCTTTCATCCACTTTAAACTGGAAAAACGCGTCCTAGAAAATGTTGAACAGAATAAAAAGACTGTAGTTAAGACTTGGTCAAGGGCCTCTATGATTTCTCCGGATTTCGTGGGTCAAACAATTGCTGTTCACAATGGAAAGACTTTTATTCCGGTTTATGTAACTGAGAATATGGTTGGTCACAAATTAGGAGAATTCGCTCCAACGCGTAATTTCCGTGGCCATTCGGGCAATAAGAAGGATAAAGGCAAACGATAGGAAAAAATAGCCATGGGTGCCAGAAAAAGATTAAAAGCAGAAGCTACTAAAGAAGCTCGTAAGAATGTGGTAATGGCCAGTTTAAACAACTGCCCTACTTCACCTCGCAAAATGCGTCTTGTAGCGGATATGATTAGAGGATTGGAAGTGCAAAAAGCATTATTCCTCCTTAAAAACAGTGGAAAAGAAGCCTCAGGTCGACTAGAGAAACTTCTTCAATCTGCGCTCTCAAATTGGGAGCAGAAGAATGAAGGTGCTCAAATGGACGAAGCCGGTTTGATTGTACATGAAGTACAAGTGAATGGCGGAAGAATGCTTAAACGCGTTCAACCTGCTCCACAAGGTAGAGCTCACCGAGTTAGAAAACGTTCTAATCACGTGATGCTTATAGTTGGATCTGCTGAGCAGATTACTGTAGAAACTGTTAACACTGAAGAGAATAACGCTTAATGGGACAAAAGACAAACCCTATAGGAAACCGTCTGGGTTTCATCCGCGGATGGGATTCTAATTGGTACGGTGGACGTGACTATGGCGATAAAATTGCCGAGGATTACAAAATACGAAAGTATTTGTACGCACGATTGCAAAAAGCGAACGTAAGCCGCATCATCATTGAGCGGACTCTTAAGTTGGTTACAGTTACCATTACCTCTGCGCGTCCTGGTATTATTATCGGAAAGCAAGGTCAAGAAGTAGACAAGTTGAAAGAAGAGTTGAAAAAACTCACTAAGAAGGAAGTTCAGATCAACATTTTTGAGATCAAGAGACCTGAATTGGATGCAAAACTTGTTGGTGACAGTATAGCTCGTCAAGTAGAAGGACGAATTAGCTACCGTAGAGCAGTTAAAATGGCTATTGCAGCTTCCATGAGAATGGGAGCCGAAGGCATCAAAGTCATGGTAAGTGGTCGTTTAAATGGTGCTGAAATTGCCCGTAGCGAAATGTATAAGGATGGAAGAACCCCTCTTCACACATTTAGAGCGGACATAGATTACCATATTTCAGAAGCTCATACTACCTATGGAAGATTAGGTATAAAAGTTTGGGTTATGAAAGGTGAAGTGTATGGCAAAAGAGATTTGAGCAATACATTGGGTGTTACTAAGAAAGGAGGACCGGCTCCTACCGGAGGAAAACCCTCTGGAGACCGTCGTCCAAGAAGAAAGAAAGCTTAAGGGACTGAGATATGCTACAGCCTAGAAAAACAAAGCACAGAAAGACCTTTAAAGGGAAGATGAAAGGCATCTCCCAAAGAGGGCATACCATCGCCTTTGGAAGTTTTGCTATCAAAACGATGGATGAAAAGTTTATTACCTCACGACAGATCGAAGCGGCTCGTATTGCAGCCACCCGTTTTATGAAGAGGGAGGGACAAATGTGGATCCGAATATTTCCAGACAAGCCAATTACTAAAAAGCCTGCAGAGGTTCGTATGGGTAAAGGTAAAGGAGCTGTTGAATATTGGGTTGCACCTGTAAAGCCTGGTAGAATTTTGTTTGAACTTGAAGGGGTTACACTCGATGTAGCTCAAGAAGCTCTGCGTCTAGCAGCTCAAAAGCTTCCGGTTCGTACTAAATTTATCGTTCGTAGAGATTTTGTACAAGCTTAAGAATTACAGATGAAAGCTTCAGTAATCAAAGAAATGACAACAGCTGAGATCAGAGAGAACTTGGTTGAAGAAAGGATAAACTATTCAAAGATGAAGATGGCTCACGCAATCTCACCTCTAGAAAATCCTGTAAGTCTGCGTTTAAAGCGCAAAGTTGTAGCTCGGTTAGAAACTGAACTACGTGGTAGAGAAATGGAACAAACGGCTTAAGCCCAAAAGATGGAAGAGAATACAACACGTAATCTCCGTAAGGAAAGAATTGGCTTGGTAACTAGCAATAAGATGGAGAAATCTATCGTAGTTAGTGTTGAGCGCAAGAAGAAGCACCCTATATACGGTAAGTTCGTAAAAGTTACTAAAAAGTTTCATGCTCATGACGAGCAAAACGAGTGCAACGAAGGCGATCTTGTGCGCATCATGGAAACCCGTCCACTTAGTAAGACGAAGAATTGGCGTCTAGTGGAAATAATCGAAAGAGCGAAATAAACCATGTTACAAACAGAATCAAGACTAAGAGTAGCAGATAATACTGGAGCTAAAGAAGTTTTAGTTATTCGCGTACTAGGAGGAACAAGGAGAAGATATGCTTCTTTAGGTGATAAAATAGTTGTTACCATTAAGGATTCAACTCCTTCAGGCAATGTCAAGAAAGGACAGGTTAGTACTGCAGTGGTTGTTCGAACTCGCAAGGAAGTACGTAGAGCGGATGGTTCATATATTCGCTTTGATGACAATGCTTGTGTTCTTTTGAATGCTGCTGGAGAAATGCGTGGTACACGCGTTTTCGGACCCGTTGCTAGAGAACTTCGAGACAAGCAGTACATGAAGATCGTTTCACTCGCACCTGAGGTGCTTTAATTCCAAGTTTTAAAGATGAAACTGAATATTAAAAAAGGAGATAACGTACAAGTAATGTCTGGTGTTGATAAAGGCAAGACAGGCAAGGTTGTAGAGGTTATCATTGAAAAATATCGTGCGATCGTTGAGGGTGTTAACATTGTTCACAAGCATACAAAGCCATCAACTAATAGTCCGCAAGGTGGAATTATACAGAAAGAAGCTTCAATTCACATAAGTAATCTTATGATACTTGATCCTTCTCAAGGTAAGCCAACAAGAATTGGCAGAAAGATAGAAAATGGCAAAAGCGTACGTTACGCTAAGAAATCTGGTGAGATACTGAACTAATGGAATACCAACCAAAATTAAAACTAGAGTATCGCGAAAGAATTACTCCGACTATGAAGGAGGAGTTCGGTTACTCGAGTATAATGCAAATACCAAGACTTAAGAAGATTGTTGTTAGTCGCGGTGTTGGTGATGCTGTTTCTGATAAGAAACTTATTGAATTTGCGGCAGCAGAGCTTACGATGATCACAGGCCAGAAGCCCATATCTACCTTTTCAAAGAAGGATATTTCCAATTTTAAATTGAGAAAAGGTATGCCTATCGGTGTAATGGTTACCCTTCGCGGTGATAAAATGTATGAATTCTTGGAAAGACTAGTGTATTCTTCTCTACCTAGAATAAGAGATTTCAATGGCATTAAAGCTACTGGATTTGATGGTCGTGGAAATTATACATTGGGGATTACGGAGCAGATCATATTTCCAGAGATAGATATTGATAAAGTTAATCGTATTTCTGGTATGGATATCACATTTGTGACTTCCGCAGAAACAGATAAAGAGGCTAAATCGCTTTTAGGGCATTTTGGACTTCCATTCAAAAAAGGAAAATAGGCAATGGCAAAAGAATCCATGAAAGCGCGTGAGCGCAAGAGAGAAGCATTAGTAGCAAAGTATGCTGCCAAAAGAGCTGCTTTAAAGGAAGCCGGTGATTACGAAGGCTTACAGAAATTGCCTAAAAATTCCTCACCAGTTCGATTGCACAATCGCTGTAAGTTAACTGGACGTCCACGTGGTTATATGAGACAGTTTGGACTATCAAGGGTAACTTTTAGGGAAATGGCACTCAATGGTCTGATCCCAGGTGTGAAAAAGGCAAGCTGGTAACAATTACATAGTAGAGAAAATGGTAACTGATCCAATAGCAGATTATTTAACTAGAATGCGCAATGCCATGATGGCTGGGCATAAAATTGTTGAAATTCCTGCAACTAAGTTAAAAGAAGAAATTACTCGCATCTTATTAGATCAAGGATATATCCTTGGCTACAAGACTGAAGAGTCGAAACCACAAAATACTTTGAAAATAGCTTTGAAGTATGATAGAATATCAAAGATGCCTATCATCCGTGGTATTTCGAGAGTAAGTCGCCCGGGTTTGCGTCAATACAAAGGTTCTACAGAATTACCTCGCGTAAAGAATGGTTTAGGCGTTGCAATTGTTTCTACTTCCAAAGGAGTAATGACAGATAAAGAAGCTCGTAAGGCGAATGTGGGTGGAGAAGTATTATGTTTCGTCTACTAAAGGAGAATTAGAAAATGTCTAGAATAGGAAAATCACCCATAACTATACCAGCAGGCGTTGAAGTCAAAATTGATGGAAATGTTTGTACTGTAAAAGGGAAATTGGGAACATTAGTTCAGGATATTGATGCAGAAATCTCAGTTGAGATTGAAGGATCTATAATCACTGTAACTAGGCCAAATGACGATAAGCATATTCGCGCAAAGCATGGCTTATATCGCTCACTAATAGCCAATATGATTATTGGAGTAAGTGAAGGATTTAGCAAAAAGCTAGAGCTTGTTGGAGTGGGTTATAGAGCTGCACATCAAGGTCAGAAGTTGGATCTTTCTCTTGGATATTCACATAATATTTTATTTGAAATCCCATCAGAAGTGAAGGTTGAGGCTACGATGGATAAAGGTAAAAACCCAACAATACTGTTATCTTCTTTTGATAAGCAACTTTTAGGAATGGTGACGGCCAAAATTCGTAGCCTACGAAAAGTTGAGCCTTACAAGGGCAAAGGTGTACGTTTTGTTGGAGAACAAATTAGAAGAAAGGCGGGTAAAACTGCTTCGAAAAAATAAGTTATGGCGCTTACTAAGAACGAAAGAAGAAATCGCATCCGCATGCGGATACGTAAAATGGTTACCGGAACAGCAGAGAACCCTAGACTATCTGTTTTCAGAAGTAATAAGGCAATTTACGCTCAACTGATAAACGATATTTCAGGAGAAACTTTGGCTCAAGCCTCGTCTAACGACAAAAGTTTAACTGATATTAAGGCCACCAAAGTGGAATTGGCAAAAAGTGTTGGTATGCTGATTGCCGAAAGAGCTAAAGCAAAGAACATAGACACTTGCACTTTTGACAGAGGTGGATATTTGTATCATGGTAGGGTAAAATCTCTTGCAGAAGGCGCAAGAGAAGCAGGTCTCAAATTCTAGGAATAAAGATGAAAGCATTTAAAAATATTCAGCGCGTGAAGCCAGGAGGTCTGGAACTTACAGATCGTTTAGTTGGCGTTCAGCGTGTAGTGAAAGTTACCAAAGGTGGACGTACATTTGGATTCTCAGCAATCGTAGTGGTTGGTGATGAAAAGGGTGTTGCAGGTCACGGAATGGGGAAAAGTAAAGAAGTTTCTGAGGCTATAACCAAAGGAATTGAAGACGCAAAAAAGAATCTAGTTAGGCTTCCTATAGTAAATCATACAATTCCTCACGAAGAAGAGGGCAGATTTGGCGGAGCTTACGTATTTTTACGCCCTGCTTCACATGGTACTGGTGTAATTGCTGGTGGTGCTATGCGTGCCGTTTTAGAAAGTGTTGGAATACACGATGTATTGGCTAAGTCGAAAGGTTCGTCCAATCCACACAACGTAGTGAAAGCTACTTTTCTCGCTCTTATGAAAATGCGTGATGCACATATGGTAGCTAAAAACCGTGGAATTTCCATGGATAAAATATTCAATGGATAACGAAGTATGAGCAAGATTCGCATTACTCAAAAAAGGAGTGTTATTAAACGCCCCTCTCGCCAAGTACGCACAATGGAGGCACTTGGATTGAAAAAAATAAATAGTATGGTCGAGCACGAAGCCACTCCTCAAATCATTGGGATGGTAAACAAGGTGCGCCATTTAATCACTGTTGAAACACTCGAAGCATAATTTCGATATGGAATTACACAACTTAAAGCCAGCTGAAGGCTCAGTAAAAAGAACCAAAAGAATTGGACGTGGAGAGGGTTCTGGTCATGGTGGGACTTCTACAAGAGGTCATAAAGGAGCCAAATCGAGATCTGGATATTCTAAGAAAATCGGTTTTGAAGGAGGTCAGATGCCTCTTCAAAGGCGCGTACCGAAGTTTGGATTCCGCAATTTTAATCGTGTAGAATATACAGGAGTTAATATTGACATGCTTCAGAAGCTGTTCGATGAGCAGAAAATTACCGATACTGTAGATCAAGAAATTCTTGTTAAGAATGGTTTGGTTAGTAGAAATGATCGTGTAAAGATTCTGGGACGCGGAGAACTCACTGCTAAACTTAACATTACAGCTCATCAGTTCTCAAAGACAGCCCTTGCTGCCATTGAGTCTATAGGTGGTACGGCTGTAAGCTTGTAAAAGAACAGAATGAAAGGTTTTATAGACACAATTAAGAATATTTGGAAAATTCAAGAGTTGAGAGATAAAATTCTCTTGACTCTTGGGTTGCTCTTAATTTATCGCGTTGGTTCTAACGTAGTTCTACCCGGAATTAATCCAGACAGTTTGGCTTCTCTTCGTAGTCAAAGTGGCTCAGGATTGATGGGGATTCTGAACGCTTTTAC
>CALCFH010000084.1 GCA_937900215.1 uncultured Cryomorphaceae bacterium | reverse complement strand
TAATTTGAACCGGCTGCATCTCTTGGTAGGCCAAATAAAATTCCTCTTTAAGGGAAGTTTCCTCTTGTTTCTGTTTAATCTCTAAAGCAACAATGGCCGCTCTTAAGTCTATTGACGATGTAATCTTGGGCATGATCTCAGGAGTTAGCTAAGTGCTTCGGTAATGATGAGAATGCTGACAGGCTTTGTAATCCACCTTCGCAGAAAAAAAGAAAAGACTAGGCCCAAAAAGAGATAGAAAAACGATACAATAAAAAATCCATAATAAGCCTCTCCCAAAAGGTCGCCCAGCCAAAGTGCAATTCCAATACTAGAAACAAGGATAAAGAGTAATAGCATTACAATAACACTTAGTGTGCTTATAAATGAGCTAGCCACCAGCACAGCGACCTCCAGGGATTTAAGTTTAGCGAGTTCGTAACTTGTACTAAAGTAGCTTTCAACCTTTCCGTACAGTTCTTCGAAATCGTTCACTTCTTGACTTGTATTCAATGTATTAGTCTTTAGGGTGGACGGCCTTAGCGGCATCTTTTAATAGCTCCTCTGCTTTTGTTCTTCCATTATTGCTCACCTTCTGCGCCTCCGCAGTCATTTGTTCAAATCGATCTGAAACACTTTTCATGAATTCGCGGAACTGATTTTCCAATCCTCCAACATATTCAGTGCTCTTCTTTGAAATCTTTTTCCTTGTATCTGAACCTTTGTTCGGTGCAAATAAAATTCCTAATGTGGCTCCTAGTGCCACTCCAGCCATTGCTCCTAATAGTATTTTTCCGCTGTCCATGATCTTCTTTTTTTATAGTTATTTAATTGTATAAAGGTGAGATGCTAGCCAGACTAAAGTGTTACACAATACTGTAAAAGAGGTACATCATTCGCACTTTTTCGAAGATATATGAAACGAGCTCGGACCTATTCCAATACAGAAAGCCCTAAGAAATGCACTATTCGATTAGAGCGATGCGGCTTTTATTGTATGAAAACGCAGGGTTTTTCTATTCAGAATAATGTTTGAAATGGAAATCAGAACGAAAAGGCTCGGATTGAATTAACTGGATTGAGATACAAACCACATCTTTAACTCGCCCTTTCCTTTGGCTTCGATACGTCCTCGATATTCAAAAGAAAACTCTGGATGATCTTTTAGTGCAGAAAAGCAACTCTCGCTAATATTCACTCTACCCACCTCTCCACTGCTCTCCATTCTACTGGCAATATTTACAGCATCTCCCCAAATATCGTATTGAAACTTCTTGACGCCCACAATTCCAGCAACTACAGGGCCTGTATGTATGCCAACACGCATATCAAATGCGGGCTTGCCAAAAGCCTCATTCTCTTGCTTTCGCTTTTTAATAAACGACTGCATTTCTAAGGCAGCCATAATGGTATCGACTACCGAATCAGGCTTAGGAACCGGAACACCACCTACTGCCATATAAGCATCACCAATGGTCTTTATTTTTTCAATTTTGTATTTCTCGGTAATATCATCAAATGCTTTAAAGCACGAATTTATTTCAGCTACAAGATCAACGGCATTCAACTTTTCAGCCGTGGAAGTAAAGCCTTTAAAATCGGTAAAGAGAATGCTTGCGCGCTCGTAGCCTTGAGCTTCTGCTTCACCTTTCAACTTCAACTCCTCAGCGATCATCTCAGGTAAAATATTCAATAACAGGCTATCTGACGCCTTTCGTGCGATATCTAATTCGATATTCTTAGCTGCCAATTGATTGCGATTCTTTCTAAGTTGTACAAAGCTTATTCCCATAAAAATGGCAATGAATACCACTATGCCACCACCAATCAGTAAACGCGACTGATTTTTCTGAAAGTTTAGATTTTCTACCTCTTGGGCCAACTTCTCTACTGTAAGTTGCTTTATTTCGTTTGATTTCTTTTCTGCATCGTACTTCTCTTGCATCTCTACTACGGCTTCAACACTCTTTAGTTCCATCAACGTATCTTTTAGTTGAGACGATTCCCATAGAAAATCAAAGGCTTCTTCATAGCTTTCAGAATCATAAAGAAAAAGAGATTTATTCTCCATATACCTCTGTAAATCAAACAATCTACCGCTTAAATCGGCATAGACTATAGCAGAATCAATGTAGAGCTCTTGCTCTTTTTCACTTTCAGACAAACCTGCCAAATTGTTGTACAGCTTGCCTACTTCTCGGTATGAATTTGATTTTCTGGCAACGGGTAAAGCTTCTTGAAAATAATAGCGAGCACTATCGTATTCTTCGTGAATGGCAAAGATGTAGCCTAGATTTATTAAAGCCGAAATCTGTTGATCAAAAATGGAATGACTTACCGATAGTGCCAATGCCTTTTTTGCATGATAAAGCATCTCTGACTTATCCTTGAGTAAGGTGGAAAGATTATTGTGCAGTTTTACTTGAATAATTCTCCTACCTCCATACGAATCAAAGGCCTCTAAGCCTGAATAATTGTTGGCAATGGCCTCCTTATCTTGAGAAACGGCAAGGGCTACCAAAGACTTAGCATAGAATACAGCGGCCAATAAGCTGCTGTCTTTAAGCTCTTCTTTAATTCGCTTTTCTGCCTCAATTAAACTTAGGGAAGCCTCTAAGGGACGCAATGCCTTATTTTCAAAAACACTCTTTAATAGGAGCAATTCTATGCGCTCTTTTGAGCTAGAACTTGATTCGAGTGTTGCCAGCAAGCGCTTGCATTCTTGAATCGCCAGCACATAATTATCACTGCGCGTCTGCCAAAGTGCTTCTAGCTCAGAATCTTGAATTGCCTTCTTTTCAGCTCCCTGAATATGCAGACATGAAAACATATATAGTATGCCCGCAATGAGCCATCTTGAACTAATTCTCATCGAATTACTTTAATGAAGATTATACGCGCATGTCTCCGGCGTGAACAAAGATCCACTTCTTGGTTCTCTCTTTTTTGTCCTTTTCCTTCACCTTTACATACTGTATTGGGTTTTCAGCTGATCCTCCTTCTACTCCTTCGCTCGAAACTTTGAGAAATTCCTCGGCATTCGGATTGTCTAAAATCAAATTGTAAAAGGTATTATTCTCAATAAGACTTAGGCGCCATATTCCGCCATTTTTGCCATCGAATGGAGGCATTTCTTCCACCCAACTCAGATAATCCTCAGTAAAATCATTTACATACAAGAACAGTCCGTCTGCATGTTCGTCACTCGCAAAAGTCTTTATATAATACGTGTTCGCACCTCCTGGAATAGGAATTATACGCATTGAATTTGAGTCCAAGCCCGAAGGAATGGCGTTTCCTTCAATCAAATGTCCTTCTGCAATACACTTTTCTGTATTACTCGTTAACAATGTCCATCTATACGTATCGCCTACGGCATAAAAGGTACCGACCATCTCCTCTTCGGGAAAATTTCCTGCATCTCCAGGAAATTGGACTATCGCCTCTAATCGTTGGTTTGATGAATTCATATTACTTTGGTTCAGTTGATTAATCGTAAATATAACTTATTAATTTTCATGGCTTTTCGACTGTATCTGCTACTCCTTTGCTCCTGCAGGGTTTACCCAAATTCAATTGGATAATGAGAAAGCAATTGAATACCTTGGCTGAAAGGGAATTTCTCTCTGAATCTCAAACATAAAAATGCAATAATGGAAATTGATAAATCAAAGCCAGTTCTAGTAACGGGAGCCAATGGATATGTGGCAAGTTGGCTTGTAAAAAAGCTACTTGAAGAAGGAATTTCGGTACATGCAGCCGTTCGGAAACCGGAAGACACTCAAAAAGTGAAACATTTATTGGATGCTGCACAAGGAGCCAAAGGAGAATTAAAACTGTTTGAAGGCGATTTACTTTTGGCAGGATCTTATACCAAAGCCATGGAAGGTTGCGAAGTGGTTTTTCACACGGCTTCTCCTTTTATTTCGGCATATAAAGATCCTCAAAAAGAACTCATTGATCCGGCCGTTAAAGGAACTGAAAATGTTCTGAACTCAGCCAATAAAGTATCTTCAGTGAAGCGGATAATAGTCACTAGCAGCTGTGCCGCTATTTATACAGACGCCATTGATACTGTGAATGCTCCAGGCAGTAAGCTTACCGAAGCTATTTGGAATTCCACTTCTTCCTTAGACTACCAACCCTACTCCTACTCTAAGACCCTTGCAGAAAAAAAGGCTTGGGAGATGCAAGGGAAACAGTCAAGATGGGATCTAATCGCCATAAACATGAGCTTGGTACTCGGCCCTGCTTTAAATCCCACATCCAATACCTCCGAAAGTATTAATATTCTAAAAATGCTGGGTGGAGGCGACATGAAAATGGGTGCCCCAAAAATTGGAATGGGAATAGTAGATGTGCGCGATGTTGCGGAAGCACATTTTCGTGCAGCCTATACGCCCACTGCAAAGGGTAGATATATAACCTCTGCTCACAATTCGAATTTCTTAGAAATGGCAGCGGAACTTCTACCGAAATATGGAAATGAATTCCCCTTGCCTAGAAAGGCTCTACCTAAGTGGTTACTGATGCTCATCGGACCTTTAGCAAACAAACTTTTTACGCGAAGATTTATTCGAAACAACGTAAATATTCCTTGGAAAGCGGATAACTCTAAAATCAAACAAGACTTGAATATGCAATTCCGTCCGCTGAAAGAAACCATGGAAGATTCTTTTCAGGTCTTAATTGACAACAGAATCCTTAAGGCCAAGGCTTAGAATGAATAGATTGCATAAATACATTTAATAAGCAGTGGAAAGCCCGATAGATTCCTATTTTTCAAGACTTACAAAATGGCAAGAAGAGCTGCAACAGCTGCGCTCGATAGTGCTCAGTTGTCAAGTCCGTGAAGAGT
This sequence comes from uncultured Cryomorphaceae bacterium, assembly GCA_937900215.1. Taxonomy (GTDB): domain Bacteria; phylum Bacteroidota; class Bacteroidia; order Flavobacteriales; family Schleiferiaceae; genus RFXV01. The sequence continues at coordinate 7,271 of CALCFH010000084.1, read as the reverse complement.
TCAAATGGTCTACCCCATGCTATTGTCATCAGGCCAGTAATATTGTGCTTTTAGGTTCATTTAAAGACTATTGTACCTTGAGTTTCTTCAAAGGTGTTTTGCTTTTGGATGAGGCAAAAATTCTGGAAAAACCCGGTCCCAATTCGCAATCAAGCAGGCTAATTCGGTTTCGTAGCGTGGAAGAAATCAATGCGAAGGAAGAGCTGCTTAGGCAATATATCTACGAAGCAATAGGGATTGAAAATGCCGGGCAGAAGGTGAATCGTAAAACATCAGATGATACTGAGAACGTACCCGAATTAATAGAAATGTTGAATGCGAATGAAGAGCTAAATAAAGCCTTCAACGCGCTCACTCCTGGGCGAAAACGAGGTTATATTATTTATTTCTCAGGAGCTAAACTTTCTAAATCGAGGTATGCACGAATTGAAAAATACATCCCGAGAATTCTAAATGGAAAGGGATTTCATGACTGTGTTTGCGGACTTACAAAAAAGCCGCCAAGTTGTGACGGATCGCATAAATTTATTCGAAGAGATAGCTAAAGCCTTGATTTTCAAAAACAAAAAACCCTGCAATTGCAGGGTTTTTGTGGGCCCACTTGGGCTCGAACCAAGGACCACCTGATTATGAGTCAGGTGCTCTAACCAACTGAGCTATAGGCCCGAATACTTTCGGGCTGCGAATATACTAAAATACCCCTCTTATTTGCTTTCCAAATCCATCAAAAAATCCAATTTCTCTTCCCACTCCATTTCTTCCAACTCTTTTCTATGTTTGCCCGTAATTCCATTGGCCAAAACCACTTTAAATCGCACGGTATTCGAAGGTCTCAAAGTGTTAAAATCAGAATGTCTCACTACAAAGCCTATGCTTCCTGGAGCAAACAGATACTCCCACCGACGGTTGAATGATTGCTCAGGTTCTTGTAATGGCAAAGCTTGATAGGTTGTATTGAATAAATCAGCTCGAATGAGATAAGCCATAATGAGACCTTCATCTGTGATGCTTTGAGTTAATTCTACAAAATCATCTACTAGATAGGTATACGAATGATTGGCAGTTCCCACTGTTCCTTGTTCAACCCAATCCGTCGGACTTACATCAAATTGATAGGAAATTACATTTGCATTTCCCTCTGGACCTTCTGGACCTTCTGGACCTTGTTCAACCTCGCAACCAAAGGAGATGAGTCCAACTAAGCCGATTGAAAAAATAATTGATTTCATATATTTTTCTTTAAGGTGAAGATACAGTTAGAAAAGCAGAGAGTTCAAATTAAAAAATAAGTCGTTTTTCAAGCTGAATGGTTTGCTTTGCAAAATGGAATCCATTCAATGTATATTTTTCGATTTTGGCAATGTTCTGATCGATATCGACCTAGAAAGAACGCGAAAGGCGTTTAAAGAATTAGGCGCAAATGAAAGTCTAGAGGAGGCTCATCCGCTTTTTCATTCATTCGATCAAGGCTTCATAACAGAAGCTGAATTTCTATCTGAATTAAAATGCTACTTCCCAAAGTATGTAAACAGCCGACAACTCAAAGAGGCCTGGAATGCGCTGCTTCTCACCATTCCTAACTCTTCCTATCCGCTTTTAAGGACTTTAACTGAAAAGTACGCACTCTATATGTTGAGTAATACAACCCCCACACATATTAATGAGATTAGAAGGAAAACCGGCTTGCATCATTTTAAAAAATTCAACAAAGCATTTGAGAAGGTGTACTACTCGTACGAATTGGGTATGCGCAAACCCGACTCCGATATATTTAAAAGAGTAGTACATGAATCTCCTTTTAAAGTTGAGAACTGCCTTTTGATAGACGACTTAAAAGAAAATTTGGCAACAGCCGCGTCCATGGGAATGAAAACCTTGCGCTTTGCATTAGACGAAGGGGGAGACCACAAAAATTTATACAAGAAGATTGTAGATTTATCGTAATATTGTGCCTACATGAATTACAGATGGATTTTACTCCCAACCCCAGATAAAGAATCGATAGAACGCTTATCTGCTTCCATCGGCTGCAGCCCAATAATTAGTCAACTCTTATTGCAAAGAGGATCTACTTCTTACGAAGAAGCATCCCTTTTTACCAATCCACTCAAGGGTCAATGGCATGATCCTTTTCTCATGAAGGATTTGGACAAAGCGGTTGAGCGCATTTTAAGTGCTAAAAAAGCAGGTGAATCAATTTTTGTATTTGGTGATTACGACGTAGACGGTACCACTTCTGTAGCCCTTATGTCTGAGTATCTAAAAGGGCTTGGGATGAATATTCACACCTATATTCCAGACCGTTACAAAGAAGGATATGGACTTTCTATTGCAGGAATTGAGGAAGCAGTGAACAAAGGATGTTCTGTTTTAATTGCCCTAGATTGTGGAATAAAATCAGTTGACAAGGTTGAATATGGCAATGCATTAGGACTTGATTTTATTATTTGTGATCACCACAATCCGGGTGAAATTCTGCCGGCTGCCATAGCCGTTCTCGATCCTAAAAGAACCGATTGCCATTATCCATATAAAGAGTTAAGCGGATGTGGAGTAGGGTTTAAATTGATCCAAGGTCTACAGCAACGTTTGGGTCTGCGCATTTCCGAACTCATGGCCTATACCGACCTTCTAGCCGTAAGTATTGGCGCCGACATTGTTCCGCTTACGGGTGAGAATAGAATTTTTGCAGCACAAGGAATTGAAGTTCTAAATACTAAACCCCGGCACGGACTGGCTGCCTTAATGGAGGTTTCAAAGAAGCAAGGTTACTTCGACATAGAATCCGTTGTTTTTCAAATTGCCCCGCGAATAAACGCTGCTGGCAGAATAGATCACGGTCATATTGCTGTTGAGCTTTTAACTACCCGCAATGTGCTTTTAGCGAAAGAGTTGGCGGAAAAGGTAAATAAACTAAATGCCGATAGAAGAACCTACGACGAAAATATTACTTCTCAAGCACTCAAAGAATTAGAGGGAAGTGAAACCAAAGCCAGTACAGTAGTTTACAATGCAGATTGGCACAAGGGTGTCATTGGTATTGCTGCGTCTAGGCTGATCGAACACTACTATAAACCCACCATAGTACTAACCAAAAGTGGAGAGGTTTTAGCCGGATCTGCCCGATCTGTTCATGGTTTTAATCTATACGATGCGCTAGAAAAATGCAGTGATGAACTTATTCAGTTTGGCGGCCATGCTTTTGCAGCCGGAATGACCTTGAAACCCGAAAAACTCAATGACTTCAAAGAAAAATTTGAAGCAGTAGTGAAATCCAGCCTGCGCGAAGAACAAAAGACGCCTAAAATTGAAGTAGATATTCCCTTGAAATTTTCAGATATCAATCTGTCTTTTTACAATACTATTCAACGCTTTGGCCCCTTCGGACCATTGAATATGAATCCAATCTTTATCAGTTTTAATCTTAAAGATTGTGGCAGCAAGCATGTTGGCGCCGACAATAAGCACTTAAAGCTTGAACTAGTATGCAACGATGGAATTATTTATTCCGGAATTGCATTTGGTAAGGGGCACCTACTCGAAATGGTACAGAACAATCCCATTGACATTTTATACAATTTGAATCTGAACACCTACAGGGAAAAGTCGAGCCTTCAACTAATGATTAAAGACCTGCGCGAAAGTGATGTAAACTAAAATCTTAGAAGGAATTATCCCTTGCCTTATGGCGTTCCCATTCCAGCCAAGTCCATCTCTTTCATGAATTCTCGTTTCATTAGCTCTTCTAAGCGAATACTGTATTTATCGGTAAGGGCTTTGAAGGATGGAAGATTGCTTTCGTCAATTGTTTTAGCTTCTGGCAAATCTTCTTTCAAAGGATCTACCTGCTTGCCATTTTTCCAAAAGCGATAGCAAACATGTGGCCCAGTAGCTAAACCGGTGCTCCCAACATAACCGATAATATCTCCTTGGCGAACGCGAACTCCTTGGCTCATTCCTCTTGCAATCTTGCTCATATGAAGATATTGAGTACTATAGGTAGAATTATGGCGCACCTTTACATAATTACCGTTTCCACTGGTGTAGCCCGACTTTTCCACTACTCCATCAGCAGTGGTCATAATTGGAGTGCCAGATGGCGCGGCATAGTCTGTTCCCAAATGCGGTTTAACCCTTTTCAAAACTGGGTGAAAACGCGTTCTATTGTATTTGGATGAAATCCGGAAAAAATTCAAAGGAGCTTTCAAGAATGCCTTTTTTAGGCTTCTTCCCTGAAGATCATAATATTCCATGAAATCTTCCTTTTCAAAACGATAGGCATCATAATCCTTACCAGCATGGTGAAAACGTGCCGCCAGTATTTTACCGGCGCCAACGAAAACGGTATCATCTACCCATATTTCTTCGTACTCTACAGCGAATTTATCTCCCGGTTGAATGCGAAAGAAGTCGATGCTCCATGCATAGAGATCGGCAATTGTCATAACAAGATCTAGGGAAACATTCTGCTCCTGCAAGGCAGTATATAAAGAAGAATGTATGGTTGCAGAAATACGCCTATTTCGCACCTGTACTTCCTTTTCTTTTCTTTCAACGACAATGCTATCTCCGAGATGAATGAGCACATAATTCAATGCGTCTTCTTGATACACCATCTTCCGAAGAACCTTGGTGGAATCTTTTTGAGATGTATAAAAATGAAACACTCTGCCAGGACGAATCTTTCTCAGGTCCAATACTCCTTGAGCCTTGTCTGCTATGGCAAACAATTGAGAAGCAGGGACCCCCTTGTCAGTTAGTATATTAGAAAAGGTTTCTCCATTGCGAACCTCATGACGATCTACGGCGAAGGAGTCTATAGAAAACCCAAACTCTTCTCTGGGAATAAATGGCACTTCCTCATTCGAATATTCTCTTTCGTTATCAGAATACGAATCCTGCCCAAAAAAATAGAACATAGCCAGCACCAATATCACCGAACTTGAAACAATGAGTCCGAGTCTCCATTGCTTATTCGAAAGTAATTTCTTCATTTTTTTTTCAACTCATTCAATACACTTTCAACCCAAGCTTTTCCCCATTCTTCTCGTTCCAATTCAGACCAAAGACTAGGATAAAAAATCCGCTTTTGGAATCTAGGAGGAAGGTATTTCTGCCAATTGGTTCCCCCCGTTGCCGCCTTATCAGAAGGGCGCATTGCCAAATAAGCTACTGCCGTTCTATAATGCTGCAACGGCCAATTAACGTTTACATTCAAATCTAAATTGCGCATTGCATTTTTTAAACCTGACTCAACTCTTTCGCCTTCTGAAATTTGCAAATACTTATTCCATAGGTTCGCCTCAGACATCCTAGACGCCCATCGCAGAAGCTCATCTTTGTATTTTAGTTCAAACTGCCGTAGCGTTAAGGTTTTCTCTTGGGTTTTTTCTACAATCGCTCCTTTTTTCCAATAGATGTTATCAAACATTTCCTCTAATGAGGTCTCACGTGTTCTAAATTCCTCTTTGAAGTCCTTATCAACCAATTCAATAAAATTGGTGGCAGCCATTTCTATTCTCCTGTACTGAGCGGATTGAAATCCACTTGCAGGAATCAAAGCCATTCTGAATTGCAAAAACTGATCTCTATCCATTCCTTTCTCCATTACTCCAAAAGAATGGGTAAGGGCATCGAAATAGCGATTAATCCTCTCTATTTTGGTTAACAACCATTGAGTAGTGAACTTTTTTTCATCAGCTATTTGCTCCAGCTCATGGAGTGCCAACTTAAAATAGAGTTCGGTAATCTGATGATACATAATAAAGATAGACTCATCCTTAATAGATGTACGCGGAGTCTGGAGACTTAATAAAGTGTCTAGATGAGTATAATCCCAATAGGTTAGATAATCTGCATGCAACAAACCGTCTAAAAAATCTATCAATTCCTGACCGGAAGCCTTATACTTTATGGCTAGTTTTTCTAGCCTATCATTTACATCTTTATTAAAATCCATACAAAAGGGGGCGTTAAGCCCCCAAATCTACAACTAGTTCATTGTAATTATTTCTTAAAAACAATAGGCACCATGGTGTTCTTGAAATCAGATAAATCCATCTTTATTGAACCCACTGCCAATTCAGCTTGCATGCGCACAGGAATCTTATTTTGATCATTGCTTACCCAAAGGGTTATTCCTTCTTTTTCCTTAAAAACTCTTCCCGACTGAACTACAGGTTGAAATTTTAAACATTCAATCTTTCCCCACTTGGTTTTCAGCGTTTCCACTCCCAAATACTTCAATTTAAAATCAAAAGTCTCATGATCTAAAAAAATACTGATCGGAATGGAACTTCCCTTTTTCAACTTAGACGCATCATTGCTGCGAGCATAATAAAAAGCAGAGAGCATATCTTGTGCAAAGGCAGGAATTTCAAATACTTTCTTGGGCACCTCTTTATCTATTGCTGTTCGATTGACTTGATCGAAAAAAAGATGGCGTTTTATAATAAATCCCCCTTCATTTACGTCCCGTATAAACTCATGAGGCACTATAGACTCCGTGTCTACAAAAGTGGTGTAGGTATCTCTTGTCTTGAAAAAGACCTCCGCCATGCCTATACTTCTTCCTATTCCTTCTATGTGAAAAACGGGTCGATCTTGACGATTAGTGATGGATTTTACTCTCAGTTCGGCCTCACCGGCGTTAATAAGACCGTAGTGAATTCGGTATTTTAAAAACTCTCCAACTTTAAAAGCATTCTGATTTAGGTTTCTCAAAGCCGGTTTCGGTTCGTATGTATCGTGCGAACTCAATTCTGCGCTCAACAATACCAAGACTAGGAATAAAATGCGTTCTAGCTTTTTCATAATTCAAAAGTATATCGTCTCAATAGGCAAAGTCAATGCCAATGCTTTAGTTGGATGTGAACTCTGAACTCATTCTGTATCTATTGCACAATATTTACAATACGCTTAGGAACCACGATAATCTTTTTTACCGCCTTCCCTTCTGCATATTTCCCGAATAATTCGTGACCCAAAGCCAATTTTTCTACCGTTTTTGGATCCGTATCCGCTGCTACCTCCAGCTTATAACGCACCTTTCCATTAAATGAAACCGGATATAAAACGTTTGATTCTTCAAGAAATTTTGGATTGTATTCTGGCCACTTTTGGAGGCTTACGGAGAAAGAATTACCCAATCTATGCCACAATTCTTCTGCAATATGCGGAGCATAGGGAGAAAGTATTATTAACAGTGGCTCTAAAATCTCTCTCTTATTGCACTTCTGCTCTTGCAATTCATTCACGCAAATCATAAAGGC
>CALCFH010000083.1 GCA_937900215.1 uncultured Cryomorphaceae bacterium | reverse complement strand
GGAGCCAATCCAACACCCGATGCCTCTGCCATGCCCTAATCGTCTCTTGCTCTTTGGATCCTCAGCCGCCTTCGATTTGCATCGGAGGCGGTTTTTTTTATTTGCTTCCCTAGCCTTACATCCTTCTACTCTTACTACCTTCCCTCTTCTTTTTATCCTTTATCTATGTCTAACTCCATCTACCCCTGTCTTTGGTTCGATACCCAAGCCCACGAAGCGGCCGATTTCTACCTGGGCATTTTTCCCAATGCCAAACTCCTCAATCGCACTCCTTTTGTAAGTGTCTACAGCCTCAATGGACAGCAATTCATGAATATGAATGGGGCCGAGGGTCCAGGCTTTTCTACGTCGCTCTCTCTGGTAGTGCGCTGCAAAGACCAAGCTGAAATAGACCAGTATTGGACGGCTCTCTCTCAGGAGGGTGAAGAGGGAAAGTGCGGATGGCTTAAGGATAAATATGGGGTCTCTTGGCAAATTGTGCCCGATATCTTGGGCAGCCTTATGAGCCATCCTCACAAAGCACCCAAGGCAATGTATGCCTTCATGCAAATGAAGAAACTGATTATAGCCGATTTGATAAAGGCAGCAGAAGGGGAATAGGGCCTAGGCCGTTTTATTTCGATAATTTCGCTCCAAATAACAAACCATGAAAGCATTAAAAATCATTGGTATTGTAGTCATCAGCTTGGTAGTGCTGCTCTTGCAGGCTATAAGTATATGATTTACAACACCAAGAAAAACAGTCCGGAGCAATTTGAAGAGTACGCCTTAAACAATGCCGAAGTAAGCGTTCGCTACAGCGCGCCTTCTAAAAAGGGTAGAGCTATTTTCGGCGATCTGGTTCCCTATAACGAGGTATGGTGAACAGGTGCCAATGAGGCTACGGTTTTTACTACCAATGTAGATTTGAGCTTTGGCGAAAGTGTGTTGCCTGCGGGTACCTATTCTTTCTTCACCATTCCGAGCCCCGATTCTTGGAAGCTGATCTGGAACTCTGAACAAGTGCCCTGGGGCATCAATTGGGACCAAACTTCTACCCGAAATGCAGCCAATGATGTATTGGTACTAGAATACCCGGTGGATATCTTAAATGAGGTGCAAGAGCAGTTCCAAATTACCCTTCGCGGTACGCCACCCGTTATGGAGTTGCGTTGGGATGATATCTCTATCCGCGCGCCCTTTAAGACCAACTAGGCGAACCAAAACAGCCTAAACAAAAAAGGGCTTCCCCACTGGGGAAGCCCTTTTTTTGTTCAAATCAAATCAATGGCTTAGTCGGCCGAAACAGCGGCGGTCAAGAACTCGCGGTTCATGCGCGCTATGTTCTCTAGCGAAATGCCTTTTGGGCATTCTACTTCGCAAGCGCCTGTATTGGTGCAGCTTCCAAATCCTTCTAAGTCCATCTGATGCACCATATTTAATACGCGATCTGCCGCCTCAACTTG
>CALCFH010000082.1 GCA_937900215.1 uncultured Cryomorphaceae bacterium | reverse complement strand
GCTCAAGACGTACAGCAATCCACCTGCCATTCCACCTAAAATAAAAGTGGAAATCAGTCTCTTTCCACCTACATATTCAACAAACAATCTACCAGCAAAATACAAGTACAAAAGATTGAAGAGAATATGGAAAAAGTCTTGATGCACAAACATATATGTAATCAAGGTCCAGGGTTTCCAAATCCATTTACCTAAGTCAGAAGGCAAAACAATATAGGATATTACCCAATCGCTGAGAGGTATTTGCAACAAGGTTGAAACGATTTTCAACACCACCAAAGCCACAAAAACGGCAAGCAAAACACCAATTAATCTAGAGAGGGCATCTCCCTCTTGGTAAAGTCGTTTAATTTCTTCTTTTAAGCCTGCCATTCTAAATCTGTCGATTTCGTCTCCAATGTTGAATTAAAAAAAACCCGAATAACATTCCACCCAAATGGGCAAAATGGGCAATATTACTTCCTTGGTTTGAGAACCCATTGTACAATTCAAATATACCGTAAATGGCCACGAAGTATTTTGCTCTAATCGGAAATAAAAGATAGATGTAGATATACTGATTTGGAAACATCATTCCAAAGGCTAGAAGTACGCCGAAGACGGCGCCCGAAGCTCCAACAGTTGGCATATTTAATAGAAGGTTCAGTGCAGATTGATTGGCATCGAGGTAATTTCTATTTGAGTTTAAAAGCTCAGCACCAAAGGTTTTCACATCGGCTATACCCGCAGGCGTCATTTGATTAATAAGGGAGAAGTATTCCCAATATAAAACGCCTAAATGAAGCAAAGCAGCGCCCAATCCGGTCACCAAATAATACAGCAAGAAACGCTTTGGTCCCCAGACATTTTCGAGTGCCATACCAAACAGCCACAAAGCAAACATATTGGAGAAAATGTGCATCAATCCTCCATGCATAAACATGTGAGTAATAATTTGATAGGGCTGAAAAAGGGGAGAGGCCGGAAGAAAAAGACCTAAATACTCTGCGAGATCGATCCCAAAAGTACTATTGAAAACCAAGGTTGCCACAAAGAACAAGCCATTGATAATCATCAGGTTTTTTATCACTTCAGGCAATAAATTAAAGCTACGGGATTGCAATGCCATTAAAAAAGAATTTTTTCGATTTTGTTTTTTTCAACTTCTGACCAAACGGTTTCTCCGTCTACTGTTTTTTCAGGCCATCCTAGTCTTTCTAGTCCATTAATCAGGGCTCTTTGCTCTTCTAGACTCCATCGAGTTTCTAGTCCCTTTGTTTGCGTTCTTGCAATTGTATAGGCCATTCTTTCTTGACGATCTTCAGCAGAGATCTGTGCGGAATTGCTTTCCAATTCTAGAAACCCATCTATGCTCTCCGCTGCGAGCGCTTCTGGAATCCCAAAGGGTAAACCTATTATTTTAAGGCAAAGGCTAGACTCTAGTTCTACATCATATCCAAATTTCCGGATTTCAGGCAAGATTACATTAAATAGCGCCATTTGAGCAGAATCTAATTCAATCGTTTGCGGAAATAACAGTTGTTGACTGATAGCCGTTCCTTTTTGAATTGTTCGTAGAAGTCTTGAATAGGAAAGGCAAAATTGCGCTCTTTGTTTATGAATAAGGCGTAAGTTATTCTTTTTCAGGATAGAAAGGTATTCATCTGACCAATTGAATAGTGGATCAATACTATCCATATCAGTAGATTGAAATAAGTCTTGCTTCGCATATGCTTCTTTTTCAATCTCAAACTTTCTAAATCCACCCATTCCTTTAGGTGAAGAATGTTGACTATCAAAAGGGTTAAAATTCTGGTCCACTTGAATCCTCGGTTGCACTGGAATTCTATTTAGATTCTCAGGAACAAAAAAACTGGGCTCCCTTTCAAAATCTAGAGTAGGAGTAATGTTGTACTGGCCTAAAGCGTGTTTAACAGAAACCCGAAGGATAGTATGTATGGTTTTCTCATCATCGAACTTTATCTCCGTTTTAGTCGGATGAATATTGATGTCTATGTGCTTTGGATCAATCTTCAAATTCAGGAAGTAGGAAGGGAATTTACCATCGGGCAAAAGATTATTAAAGGCCTGATTTACAGAATGATTTAAAAATGAACTACGAATAAATCGCTGGTTCACAAAGAAAAACTGCTCTCCCCTCACTTTTCGAGCAAATTCGGGTTTACACACAAAGCCACTGATTTCGAGTATGTCTGTTTTTTCTTCAACCGGTACCAATCGCTCATCGTATGTGTGGCCAAAAATGGCGGTAATCCGTCTTCTGAAAACAGAAGAATTGAGTGAATAAATTAAGCTTCCATTGTGTTCTAATTTCATAGAAACTTGAGGATAGGCGAGGGCTACTCTTTGAAATTCATCTGAAATATGCTTGAATTCCAGCGCTTCAGACTTTAAAAAATTACGACGAGCTGGTATATTGTAAAACAAATTTCGGACAGCAATGCTGGTTCCAGTATTTGTTTGACACATCTGCATTTTCTCTCTCTTGCCACCCGCAATTTCAATACTCCAGCCAATTTCCTCACCCTGCCTTTTTGTGTCGGCACGTACAGAAGAAACGGCTGCAATGGAGGCCAAAGCTTCACCCCTAAAACCCATACTCAGTATGCAGAATAAGTCTTCGGCCTTTTTAATCTTAGATGTTGCATGTCGTTCAAAAGCAAGCTGAAGATCTCTTCCTGTCATTCCGTTTCCGTTGTCAATGACCTGAATAAGTGTCTTTCCA
>CALCFH010000081.1 GCA_937900215.1 uncultured Cryomorphaceae bacterium | reverse complement strand
TCCTAAAGACAAGAGAAAATCTTTGGGTAAATGAATCCTTAGTAAAGGATCAGATTCAAGTCTTCCAACAGAAGAAGCTCGACTTAGATGGGGTAATTCGCAAAGAAGAGCAACTTTCGCTTCCCTTTCAAGCGATTCGCGACTTAGAACGTGAAGAGTTTGCACAGAAATTTTCTCAATTGGCAGGAATAGTGCACTCCTTATTCCAGCGTTCAGAGAATCATGAAGGCGCCTATTTTTCAAAGCTCAGTCCAAAAGAACTGATGCGCAACAGCTTAGAGCAAAGCATAGCCCGGGCAGGAAACATCCTCGATTTATCGGCACAAATTCAAACAGCGATAGATGCACATCCCACCGCTAAGCAATGCCAAGCCGATGCCCAAGTTCAATACGATAGCTTTTCCAGACGCATATTACTTCCAACCGAAAGAAGAAAAGAGCGCAAGAATGTATTGAGTCAGATTACACAAAAACAAGAAGAGATATTAGATCTGCTTTCAAACGATTTAGACGGAAGCATGCGCGTATTTGAGACGATAGACGCTACCTTCTTAGAATTGTATTATTCCAATAGAGAGGTGGTGCAACCCATCAAGCGCAATAGGGATGGAGAAATAGATCCAAATGCAAACGAGCTGATGGAAGGCGAAGACGACTTCTATATGGACAATGGAGATTCTCAATCCGATATAAACGAAGGAGAAGAAAGTACCACTGAGCCATCTTAAAATGTAGAAAATCAAAAAGAGAGAGGGAGCATGACTACCTTATGCTCCCTTTACTTGAATTTAAAGGCAAAGAATGGCAAGAGTATAAAAGCGGTTGGTCTAGCTAAGCGTTCACATACAGCCAAATGCAGCGAGAACAAGTATGAATTAAAAGAATAGAAAATGAAAACAGCCCTTCAAATAGCCATGGCAGAACTTGGCAGAAAAGAAATCAAAGGCAAAGAGAACAACCTTGAGATACTAAAATACAGTCGAGAAACGGCGCTAGCAGGCTTTGCAGACGACGAAACACCTTGGTGTGCCGCTTTTGTAGCTTGGTGTCATATGAAATCGAATAGGCCCTATTCAAACAAAGCCAATGCCCGCTCATGGTTGCACATAGGCACAGAGATCGAAGAGCCCTTTCCGGGCGACATAGTGGTGTTTTGGCGCGGCAGCAAACAGAGTTGGCAGGGGCATGTGGGTTTTTACCTTGGGCATTCAAACAACAGCAAAAAGGTACATTGTTTGGGCGGAAACCAAGGAGACCAAGTAGCCATAACCGCCTACGACGCCAACAGGATTTTGGGATTCAGGCGAATAAGTGATTTTATTCCCTTAGAAATACCCAAGCCCTTATTGAGACAAGGGAGCAAAGGCAAAGAAGTACTTCGTTTGCAGAATTTACTGGGCTTTCTAGACTTTCCTTGCGGAGCCTTAGACGGAGACTTTGGACCCAAAACAGCCCAAGGCTTAAGGGGATTTCAGGAGAAATATCAACTAAAAGTAAACGCCATCTACGACGCCACCAACGAACAGAAGTTTGAAGATTTGTTGAAAGAGTAGAGGGGGAGGGGGGAGAGAATTGTATTTACAAT
>CALCFH010000080.1 GCA_937900215.1 uncultured Cryomorphaceae bacterium | reverse complement strand
GGCAAGATGCTGAGAAGGTTATTTTCAAGGCCTTACAAGTTAACCGTCATGTTTTTGCTGTAATGCAGAACAGGTATAGCCCACCTTCGGCTTGGATTAAAGAAATTATAGATCAAAGAGTACTTGGAGATATTTATATGGTACAAGTAAACTGTTATTGGAATCGCGATGAGCGCTATTACAAAAAAGGCAGTTGGCATGGAAAAGCGGCCTTAGACGGAGGAACTCTGTTTACACAGTTTAGTCACTTTATTGACATCATGTACTGGTTATTTGGAGACATCCAGAATATTCAAGCGCGCTTTGCCGATTTCAATCACGCAGACTCAACCGATTTTGAAGACAGTGGTTTGGTAAACTTTGATTTCGTCAATGGCGGAATGGGGTGCATCAATTACTCTACTTCCATTTGGAATCAAAACCTCGAAAGCAGCATGACCATTATTGCAAAAAATGGCAGTGTGAAAATTGGAGGGCAGTATATGAACGAGGTAGAGGTTTGCCATATCAAGGACTACGAAATGCCTGTGCTCGCGCCTACTAATCCAGGGAACGATTACGGTGCTTACAAAGGATCTGCGGCGAACCACCACTATATTATTGAAAACGTAGTAGATGTATTGAATGGAAGAGCGAGTATCACTACCAATGCTTTAGAAGGCTTAAAAGTGGTAGATATCATAGAGCGCATCTATGCAGCTTCGCCATGGCCTCTGAAAAATAATTAGAATAAATCGACAGAAGAATATCGGAATGAAATTATTAATCACTGGAGGAGCTGGCTTCATTGGAAGCAATTTGACTGCCCACTTTTTAGAAAAACCAGAAGTAGAATTGGTTAGGGTAATCGACGACTTTTCCAATGGTTACAGGACTAATATTGAGGAGTTCAAATCGCATCCCAAATTTGAATTTCTCGAAGGTGATATCTGCGACTATTCCTTCTGTCTAGAAGCAACAAAAGGAATCAATAGAATTACGCATCAGGCCGCATTGGGTTCAGTTCCTAGGTCGATTGAAAATCCTATGAGAACCAATGAGGTGAATGTAGGAGGTACTGTGAACGTTTTACACGCTGCACATCAACAAGGAGTAGACAGAATCGTTTTGGCTTGCTCATCTTCCACCTACGGCGATAGTCAAGAACTTCCAAAAGTAGAAGAGCGAATTGGAAATCCCCTTTCTCCGTATGCGGTAAGCAAACTAACCGTAGAGCTCTATGCCGATGTTTTCCAAAAAACCTACGGACTTGACTATGTAGGACTTAGATACTTTAACATCTTTGGACCCAGACAAAATCCAGACAATCCGTATGCCGCAGTGATACCCATTTTCTGTAAAGCCTTTATAGACGATGTTCGGCCTCTTATAAATGGTGATGGACATACGAGTAGAGATTTCACCTTCGTAGAAAATGCGGTTCAAGCCAATGAGAAAGCCCTTTTCACAAATTCTACAGATGCACTCAATCAGATTTACAATGTTGCCTGTGGCGACCAAGTAACACTGAATGAAATGGTTGAAGCCTTGCAGAAAATCACCAAAAAGAATATTCAGGCTCATCATGGTCCTGAAAGAAGTGGAGATGTGCGCCATTCTAGAGCCGACATTTCTAAGATTATAAACCTACTCGGCTATGAGCCCAAAGTTCGTTTTGAAGAAGGTTTAGAGAGGGTATTCCAATGGTATAAAGAAAACGACGATGTACTTAATAGCTGAGATAGGTCAAGCCCATGAAGGGAGTTTGGGAATTGCGCATTCCTATATCGATGCACTTGCCCAAACCGGTGTAGACGCGATTAAGTTTCAAACCCATATTGCCGAAGCAGAAAGTTCTTCTTTTGAACCCTTTAGAGTAAAGTTTTCGTATGAAGATGCTACCCGCTATGATTATTGGAAGCGGATGGAGTTTACTGAAGAGCAATGGCTAGGGTTGAAAAAGCATTGCGATGAAGTAGGCCTTGAGTTTGTTTCTTCTCCGTTTAGCAACGCTGCTGTAGATTTATTAGAAAGGATTGGCGTAAAGCGCTATAAAATTGGTTCGGGTGAGGTGAATAACTTCTTAATGCTCGAAAGAATTGCCCAAACGGCTAAGCCCATTATGCTTTCCTCTGGTATGAGCAGCTTCCAAGAACTAGATGTGACCATTGATTTTCTGCGCAGTAGGAAAGCTGAGGTACAAGTACTTCAGTGTACTACCTCCTACCCTACAAGTCCTGAAAATTGGGGATTGAATGTGATTGAAGAGCTAAAATCGCGTTACGGTCTAACCGTTGGCTTTAGTGATCATAGCGGAGATATCTATGCCTGTTTGTTTGCAGCCGCCAAGGGTGCTGAGATTCTGGAATTTCATGCCGTCTTCCACAAGGAAATGTTTGGTCCTGATGCAAAAGCCAGTCTAACGATAGAACAAATAAAGCAGTTGGCAAAAGGGATTGATCAATTCAAAACCGCCACTGCCAACCGAATAGATAAGAACAACAACAGTCAGTTTACTGAGCTGAAGAGCATTTTTGAGAAATCACTATCCGTTAATCGCGAATTGGCGAGTGGACATATTTTAAGCATTTCTGATTTAGAGGCAAAGAAGCCAAAAGGGAAAGGAATAGATGCGCGAAAATTTGAATCGGTAGTGGGCAAAAAGCTCAATAAGAATTTAGATAAGTGGAGCTTTTTGAACGAAGAAGACTTGCAATGAATAAGCGAAAAATTTGTGTTGTAGTAACAGCACGTCCGAGTTATAGTCGGATAAAAACGGCTTTGAGAGCCATACAAGAGCATCCTAATTTGGAGCTTCAATTGGTTGTTGCGGCCTCTGCCCTTCTCGATCGTTACGGCTCTGCAGTGAATTACATCAAGAAAGACGGATTTGAGATTACAGCCAAAGTTTTCAATATTCTAGAAGGAGAAAACCTAACCGCCGCTGCCAAAACAACGGGAATAGGCATTCTAGAACTTTCAACCGTTTTCGACAATCTTCGTCCAGACATAGTGGTTACCATAGCCGATCGCTTTGAAACCATGGCAACGGCCATTGCGGCTAGCTATATGAATATACCCTTAGCGCATATTCAGGGAGGCGAAGTAACGGGTAATATCGACGAGAAAGTGCGTCATGCTATAACCAAACTCTCTGATTATCATTTCGTAGCCTCAGAAGGAGCTAAGGAGAGAGTGATTCGTTTAGGTGAAAATCCAGAAATGGTATTTAATACAGGCTGTCCAAGCATCGATTTAGCTGCAGAAGTTCTCGATTCTCCTGCCTTTGATTACGACCCCATGGCGAAGTATGGAGGTGTAGGATCCAATATAGATGTAAGCAAAGATTACATTGTGGTAATGCAACATCCCGTAACCAATGAATACGAAGCCAGCCGCACGCATATTGAAGAGACACTAAAGGCCGTTCATCAGTTGA
Organism: uncultured Cryomorphaceae bacterium; assembly: GCA_937900215.1. GTDB lineage: Bacteria > Bacteroidota > Bacteroidia > Flavobacteriales > Schleiferiaceae > RFXV01. The sequence continues at coordinate 3,577 of CALCFH010000080.1, read as the reverse complement.
ACATACCCACCTTTTGGTTTTGGCCTAATGTAGACGCAGGTTCAGATGGAACTTCAAAAGGAATTCGCTCGTATCGCGAAAAACACAAACCAGACAACATCCATTTCTTCAAGAATATGGAACCTCAAGACTTTTTGCGCCTTTTAGTCAATAGCCGTTGCCTTATTGGCAATTCCAGCGTAGGTATACGAGAATGTGCGTATTTAGGCGTACCCGTTGTAAATATCGGAAGTCGCCAGAATAGGAGAGATAGAGGGTTTAATGTGAAGGATGAGGGTTATTCTAGTAAAGAAATTAAAACGGCTATAGAGCATTGGATACAAAATCCTAAACCTCAGTCGAGCGACATCTACGGTGGTGGAGACGCGGGTAAAAGGATTGCTGAACTGCTCTTTAGCGTTCCGCTAGTGTTTCATAAGACGATACAGTTCTAATGAAAACCATTGCCTTAATACCAGCGAGGGGTGGTTCGAAAGGAATACCAGGGAAGAATATAGCTCGGATTTTAAATAAACCATTAATAGCCTATTCAATTGAAGCTGCGCTTGGCTGTTCTTCAATAGAAGGCATATGGGTTTCGAGCGACTCCGAAGAAATACTATCTGTAGCAAGAGAATATGAAAACCTTCATATTCATGAAAGAGAAAAGGATTTAGCCTCAGATAGCAGCCCGATTACAGATACAATTGCTCAGATATTTCAATTGAATCCAAGTGCAGAAGCCCTGATACTGTTGCAGCCGACATCACCGCTAAGAACATCCAATCAAATTGCTGAGGCAATTGAGCTATTGAATAAAAATAGTCTGGCCAATTCCGTCATTTCAGTTTGCTCGATGGACGATGTTCATCCCGCTCGAATGTATTGGATGGACAATGAAAATGAAGCAATGCGTTCCATTCTTCCTGAATATGAGACTACTCGGAGACAAGAGATACCGCTTGCCTATTATAGAAATGGGTCCATATATGTGGTGAGGAGGAAAGCCTTCGAAACTTCAGGAAAAATAATGATTTCCCCTAGTTTAGGTTATGTAATGCCTTCATCTCAACTATTAAATATAGATGAGCCTCGTGATTTGATAATTGCCGAACCCTTAATGAAAGCCTGGCAAGAAGGGAAACTATGAGCAAAGGAATTGTATACAATGCCGAATCTTTCGGATACAGCGAAAAAGCCAAGGCAATTTGGGAAGAAAAAGGGTTTGTTTATCAGGCTGGAAGCTGGGACGAGATTAAACATAAAGAAAATTTTGAAGACGTTAGCGGTCTTATTGTTCGTTTAAAAGAATTTGTGAATGCGTCGATACTTAGCAAATTCCCAAATCTGAAGTTTGTAGTTTCTGCAACTACTGGGCACGATCATTTAGACCTGAATTATTTTGAACAAAAAGGCATTCATCTTTATTCATTAAGGCCTCACAAGGCATTTTTAGACACCATTCCTTCCACAGCCGAGCATACCTGGGCATTGCTTATGGCTCTCTTGCGTAACATTCCATCTGCAAGTTCAAGCGTAAACAGTGGAACCTGGAATAGAGACGCATTTAGAGGGCATCAATTAAAAAACCAAAGAATAGGAATTGTAGGCCTTGGAAGAACTGGTTATAAAGTAGCTACTTATGCTAAGGCATTTGAAATGGATACTTTCTATTACGATCCATACGTAAACAACACTGAGTTCAAAAAATGCAGCAGTTTAGAAGAATTATTTACAAGCTGTACTATTGTTAGTCTTCATATTCATTTAAATGAAGAAACGCAAGGTTTAATAGACTATCAAGTCCTTTCCAAAGCTCAAGCACCGCTATTTCTAATCAATACTTCAAGAGGTAAAGTCTGGAAGGAGGAAGACATTGTTAAAGCACTGAATACTCAAATTGTTAAAGGCGTTGCAACAGATGTTTTAAGTGAAGAATTAGGAGATTTTCAGTCTAGTCCACTCTGGAAAGTGGCCAAAGAAAATAAAAATATCATCATTACTCCGCATATCGGTGGTGCCACTTGGGAGGCCATGTGGGCGTGTGAGGAGTTTATTTGCAATCAAATAATCTGATAAATTAGGCAATATTAAACGACGCAATTGTTCGAGAAAATGAAAACTACAATTTTCTTCAAATATTTACATCAGTATTAAGGTAGATTTGATTAAACTAGTTTTATCAGATTCTATATTGCTTCTTATTTTAAAAGTTCAAAAACATGTGCACCAATTTAGAGCGTTTGATTGAGAATGGAAAGTTGGAAGGTGCAGAAGTTCTTTTTATAACGTATCCACTATTTTCAGAATACAAGAAAAGTATTGACACTTGCCAAAGTTTCATTACTGCCACTGAATATATTGATAAGTTGGAGGATAAGAATCAAATAAGACATATATCATCTGAGAATTTGTTTTGCGATAAAAAGTGGTTCTTCAATCAAGATCATCTCAATCAAGAGGGTTGGGCAATTGCACAAGATTATTATATCAATCTATTTTATGATTCAACCTTGAATGAAATTAAAAATTGCATTGATGATATAACTAAGGAAAATGAGTAATACAAGGAAATCTACGACAGCTTTAGTTGGTTGGAATATTGTAGCAAAGGTCTTTGTTTTAATTTCTTCTATTTTTCTCGCTAGAATACTTTTTCCTGAAGACTATGGTTATATGGCTGTAGCCATGATATTTGATGGTTTCTTCAATCTTTTTACAATTACAGGCTTTGAAACATATTATGTCCAGAAGCGAAATTTAGAAGCCGATGAAGATATTCTTCTTCTTGGAAAGGTTTATTGGCTTAGAATAAGACAATCGATAATTTTATTCTTCATCCAAGCTATTCTTGGTATTATACTTTACTTTTTAAAAGATCACACCCTTGGAATGATGATTTCGATTCTATCGCTTGGGCACTTGTTAAACTTAGTGGGTAAGCCTGAAGAGACATACCTCACTAAAAGATTGAATCTAAGTAAGGTTGCTTTCGGAAATTTATTAAGAGATATAACGGCAAGCCTTGCAAAAATTCTTTTTGCTTTATTCGGTTTTGGTCCTTTAAGCTTTGTTCTTGGTCAAATTCTTGGAATAATTCCAAGAATTCTAGTTCTAAAAAAATCGGTCAAACTACACATAATTATTGTTAAGCAAGGAGAAGACTTCAAGGAGATTTTCAATTTTGGAAGAGCTGTATTTCTAAACACTATTGGAGCGTTTCTCACTTCACAAGCTGATTCTGCTATAATGGCAAGTTTCTATCCAAAGGCACAACTTGGTATTTATCAATTTGCAAGAAAACAATCAATGTTGATATTTAATTTCCTGCTTGCACCTTTATCTTCATTCATTCTCAGTTATATAGCAAATTTGAAAGATCAACCTTCCAAGTTGAATAAGAAATTTGATTCCTTAGGAATACTGATAAGTATATTCATCTCCCCCTTTTTTATTTTCCTAATCTTTAACGCTAATGGGTTAGTAGAATTTGTATTTGGTGAAAAATGGCTAGATTCAGTTGTTGTAACACAAGTTTTTTTGTGTTATTACTTGTTTCAATTTATTTGTTATCCTACTGGTTATATTCTTACAGCTG
>CALCFH010000079.1 GCA_937900215.1 uncultured Cryomorphaceae bacterium | reverse complement strand
CACATTTTTATACGGTTCTACCACCACTGTAATTTGCTTTTTCTGTTGCCCTAAAAGGGCATTGGTGAATAAATACAAGAAAAAGAAAATAAAATACTTTCTACTCATGGATTCAAGTTCGCTAAAAATCCCTTCAATGATACAGATTATTTAAAGTCTACTTCAACCACTTGCCTTATGCCTTCTTTATAGCTCGTGGGATGAAGTGAATAGACTTTTTCTATTTCAGAGGAATCGAAGTAATAGGGACGATCATTCTGATACATCATTTCTACTGATTCTTTCATTATTGGATTAAAAAGACCCATACACTTAATCATCCAAAGTGGAACTACCCGCATTTTTTCCTTCTGCTTCAAAGCTTGTGCAATCTCCTTAACCCATTCTTTTCCAGTCCATTTTTCATGAGAAGTTGGCAGATGCCAAACCTTTCCATAAGCAGATTCTGTATTGCCCAGAAAAGCGGTGGCTTCGGCGGCATCGGGAGTATAGGTGAAAGAATGGGGTACACTTCCGTCTACCAACCAATTGGCTGTTTTTCCTTGAGAAAGCGGTTTGAAAACGGTTTCAACCAAGACGCTGTTGTTTCCAACTCCCGGACCGTAGAAATCGGCTGAACGTGCAATCAAACCCTTTAAATGACCTCCTTTTATTCTTTCGAGAATGTAATCGGCAATCTCTTTTCGAACCTTTCCTTTTTCACTTATTGGATTAATTGCAGACTCTTCAGTCATATGGCCAATCGCCTTGATGTCATACATATACACATTGTCGAAAAAAACCAGCTTACACTTTTCTCTTTCACAAAGACGAACCACATTGCGTATGAACTCTGGCCAGTAATCTCTCCAGACTGAAGCGCTGTAAGGAAATCCAACCGTTATATACACCACATCGGAACCCATAATGCTCGATTCCAAATCATTGGGTTGGGTTAAGTCGGCCTTAAATAACTGATCAGAATGATTTACTTTTTTTGGATTTCTACTTACTAAACGTATGTTCTTGCTGTACTTTGTAAGCGCTTTAGCCAAGGGAGTGCCAATAGCCCCTCCAGCACCTAGAATGGTTTGCATAATAATTTGATTAAAGCACTAAGTTCGGAAAATAGTATCGATAAATATGTATAGAATCAAAGAGAATAGAAAAGAAAATGGCCTTAGAGACGACGAAGGGAAGGCCTACCTTATTTGGTGTAAATCCCATTTGTTTATTGCTGCATTTTTATATTTATCTGGATCGATTCTCTTAAGCCTCAACGCACAGAATAGAGAAATATATTTTGCAGTTAAAGATTCGGTTCAGGAATTCTACAGTAAGAAAGAAAATTATTATCCATTTAGGGAAAAGGAAATATCCTATTTATCGTATAAAATAAGCTTTGTTATTATTCAAGATTCTAAACAAAAACTTGGAATGCAGAATGATGGAATAACCAGAAAGAGTCTCCAAGAATCTGTTAAGATTATGAATGAATTCTATAGTAAAAATGCCAAACCAATAGACAGCATTCCGGGTAGAGAATATGTGAAAGATGTTAAATTACGAGCACGCATAGCGAATATATATTTCTTAGATGATTCGAGTTATTATGAGAACAAAAGTTTAAGCAGTTTATCTAAAAGAGTGCAAGAAGAATATCCAGAAACGAAGGAGAGCATTATAATAATTTTAAATCAATTCAATTATCCTGGAGCGCTCGGCTGGGCCAATGTTCTTTCGGGTAATACAGGATGGCCATCTCATCAACCAATCATTCAAACCCTCTTGGTAAACAACATTTATATTTCTGGCAATGAAGAGGAATTTGCGCAGCATTGGCTTCATGAGATAAATCACTTATTCGGATTGAATCACATCTACACCAAAAGTTCGGGTACTGAATCATGCAATCCAAACTTAGCTGATTATTTAAGCGATGTATTTGGCGAGGAAAAGCAAATTTGGTGTGAAAATCCAGCAAGCGGCTGCAAGGTTTGTTTCTATACGGAGGAGAATTCCATCTACACGAATAATATTATGTCGGGAAACAACATCAAATCGCCTTCTAAAGCGGCCTATTTCTCGCCTATGCAGATCGCTCGCATCCACAGGCATGCCGCCACTCAACCCATTGGCTATTGGTTAAAGAGCAGACGAAAAGCCAATGCCCAAGAAATAAGGCAGGATACTGAATTGAAATTTTCGTTTATAATACGCGGAGATCTAATTGTGCGTGATGGCAGCACACTAACTGTGCGCTCTACACTCTATTTGGATAAGAAGGCACGTATTCTATTAGAGCCCAATGCAAAACTCATTGTCGACAATGGCAGCATTGAGCCCTTGGGATTTGGAAAAAGAAAAGCAAAAAAAATAAAAATTCAAGGCACTCATTCCCCAGATAGAATTGTACTCTTGAACAATGCTAAAATTATTCGAAAAGTGAACAAAAAAGGAGAGGAAATTCTACAATAGAGTAGACTACTTTTTTAGATCCAATGGCACATCGAAATTGCCGAATTCGGTAGTCAAATTCATATTGCCATTCATAGTATAGTTAAAGGAGTTACTCTTAAGCATATTGAAAACACCCATTCCCAAATCAAGTGGTCTAAATTCGATAGGAATTTCAAAGATTCCTGACTCTCCTGTAGCAAGTGATTTTTGGGCATTCAATTGGCTTTTGGCTACTTCACTTCCTTCTAAATTTACAGCATAGTTTATTTTATCTAAACCCATCTGAAAACTATTGGTGTTCTTCACCTTTAGCTTCATAACCGCTTTAGCATTAGTCAAGCTCACATTTTGCCAATCTATGGTTTCCACACTTATTTCAGGTACATCTGGAATGGGTATGGCACCGCTGGTCTCAATGGGTAAATCCAAAGGACCCATCGCCCCGGCATCTACGCTTAGATTCAATTTGGCAGTGTAGGGTATTTGTCCGCCCGGTTTTACACCCGAAATCAATTTCATCAATCCTGCAAATCCCACATGAACCGGAAGATTAATTACTTGGCTTCCTCCCGCAGGAATACTGCCCTGCAATTGGTTTGCATTGCCTTTCAAAAAGCTTTGATTTGTACTAATCAGTTCGTAACTCAGATTGGTAAGCGGAAGTGCTACGGGGTATGGGTTGCTGACATTAACCGCAAATTGCAAGTCCACGCCTTCTAAATTCAATCCTGTTAATTGCGTATTTACCAAATTAAAGCTTGGAGTAGCATTGGTTGGCAAAGGAAGGGAATTCAAAAGATCGCAGGCGGATATGCTGCTAATCAATAGAATAGCGAAAAGAATGCGTAAAGTCTTCATGTTTTTGTTTTGAGAGTGCGAAAATAGAGCCTCTTTTTTAAACAGAGAGAAAGTATCTCAGTTGTTCGCTATACTTTCGCGGCATGCGCATTTTGCTTGTAATTACGGCTCTTCTTCTTTCTCAAATCTCGGCTTGGTCTCAAACCAAAGAGCTTCAAATGCAGAGGACTGTAGGTGAAGTTAAGGTGGATGGAATTCTCAATGAAATAGATTGGGCAAGGGCAGAGGCATTAAGCAACTTTAGCATGCTCAATCCGGGCAACGGACAGCCCGAACCCAAGCGATTGAAGTCTGAAGTTCGCCTTTTATTTGACGATGAATACGTTTATGTTGGTGCCCGATTATACGACACTTCTCCAGATTCTATTTTAACGCAATTAACGGAGCGTGATCGATATAGCGAGAACAACGACTACTTCGGAATCTTTATCAATCCATTTAACGACGGTCTTTCCGACTTTAATTTTTGGGTTACTGCGGCAGGTGTGCAGTCTGATAGCAGAACCACGGCAGAGGGCGACGATTTTGGATGGAATACCGTCTGGTACAGTAAGGTGATTTTAGACTCTTTGGGTTGGGTGGTAGAAATGGCCATTCCCTATCAAAGTCTTCGGTTTCCAGACAAGGGCAATGGCGTTTGGGGTTTAAATATGATTCGCTACACCCGTCGTATTCGAGAAGAATACTCTTGGAACTTTATAGATAAAAGCGTGGGCACTTACGAGCAGCAATGCGGATTAATGAAAGGAATGATGGACATTCAACCTCCGGTTCGACTCAGCTTTTTGCCTTATGCCTCTACCTATGTGAACGAGTTTGAAGGCGAAACAGATTTGCGCTATAAGCTGGGCTTAGACTTAAAATACGGCATAGATCAAAGCTTTACATTAGATATGACCCTTGTGCCTGATTTTGGTCAGGTAGCCTTTGATCCACAGCAACTAAATCTAAGTCCTTTTGAACTTCAATTTGAAGAGAACAGACCCTTTTTCAATGAGGGCATCGACCTCTTTAGCAAAGGCGATTTGTTTTATTCAAGGCGCATTGGAGGCGCTCCTAAAAACGTAACCAATTCTTCAGTAAACGATACCGCCCTTCGTCCATCTTTGCCTGAATTTACTCGGCTAATCAATGCAGCCAAAGTGAGTGGAAGAAATAAAAACAATTTGGGAATTGGGGTCTTTAATGCCATAACCGACAATAATTATCAGGAATTTAAGGACGAAGGAACAGGCGAAACATCCAAAATATTAATCGAACCTTTAACGAATTATACCATTCTGGTTTTAGATCAGCGGTTCAATAGAAACAGCAGCGTGGCTTTTATCAATACCAGCACATGGAGGCAAGGGACTTCCATGGACGCCAATGTAACAGGACTGGTTTCAACGCTGGCGAATAAATCGAATAGTTGGGCTTTTGACAACGATGCCACTGTTTCTCAGCAGTATTTTCAAGATTCTGTAAATCTTGGATATCGTCTAATCAACACCTTGCGAAGCACCAAAGGCAATCTTCAAGTTCAAGTGAACCAATTTATCATGTCGAAGAATTACGACATCAACGACATGGGATTTCAGCCACGAGCGAATTTATTTGAGCATAGCTTGGGTCTGAACTACCGAATATTTCAACCACGAGGAGCCTTCAATTCCATTAGAGTGAATGCTCGCGCGGAGTACGAAATGCTGTATGAACCGCGGGTCTACTCAGAAGTGCGCTTAGCGGCAGATGCCGTTTTTGTAACCCGCAGTTTCTTCGCCTTTGGTGGAAACTGGGAATCCAATCCCATTCCTTCTCACGATTACTTTGAGCCTAGGAGAGACGGTGTGTATTGGGAAAGGCCTGCATTTCATGAGTTAGGTGGATGGATTTCAAGTGATTATAGAAATCCATTTGCACTAGACATGCGTTATGGATACGCCTTATGGGTAAACAGCGACTTCCAATTCAATCGATTAAGCATTGAGCCACGCTATCGCTTTAACGATCATTTCAGTCTTCAGTTGGAAGCCAATAGACAATGGAGAAACAATGATGTTGGTTGGGCAAAACAGCAAAATGACACTGTAGTCTTTGGCAAGAGAGATGTTCGGAATACCTTCCTAACCACCTCTGCTTCGTATGTGCTCAATAGTGTTTCTAGTTTAAGCCTAGATCTTAGGTATGTATGGTCTACGGTAGCCTATAAGCAGTTTTATTCGCTCGAAGACAATGGCGAATTACAAGATTTACCTACGGCTACTGTATCAGATATCAACTTCAATACTTGGAATGTAGATTTGCGTTATTCTTGGTGGTTTGCTCCCGCTTCCGAACTGGTTTTTCTATACCGAAATGCCATCTTGGGAATAGATAATCAGGCCAATGAAAGCTTTACCCAAAATCTAAATCGCTTTTTCGATTTGTCACAAGCACACAATTTGTCATTTCGATTCACCTATTTCTTAGATTACAACGCCTTGACAAGGAAAAGGAAAAAGAGAATATGATAGAATTAAAATCCATTGAGAAATCGTACGGCAAGCTAAAGGTGCTCAAAGGAGTGGACCTAAATGTAGGAAGCGGAGAAATGGTTTCGATAGTAGGAGCCTCAGGCGCAGGAAAAACAACCCTATTGCAGATTATGGCTACTTTAGATAGGCCAGACAAAGGAGATATGCTCTACGACTCTATCAATCCATTCGGAATGAAAGACGCAGAATTGGCTCGGTTTAGAAATAGAAATATTGGAATTGTTTTTCAGTTTCACCATCTATTGCCTGAGTTTACGGCTTTAGAGAATGTGTTTATGCCTGCATTGATTGCGGGTTTAGACAAGAAAGATTTTGAAAAAAGAGCAACCTATCTCCTAGATTTTTTGGGCCTTTCAGATAGGCTTTCGCATTTGCCCTCCGAGCTTTCAGGAGGGGAGCAGCAACGTGTAAGTGTAGCAAGGGCCTTGATGAACAAACCCAAAGTCTTGTTAGCCGATGAACCTTCCGGAAATCTTGATAGCTCAAATGCCGCTGAAATGCATGCCCTTTTCGCCGATTTAAAGAATGAGTTTGGGCAAACCATTGTCATCATAACCCATAACACCGAATTAGCACAAATGACCGATCGCTGCTTTGTTATGAAAGAAGGAATTCTAAAAGATGACAGAATCTAGACTCAAAGAAAGCTTAGACGAAGCCGTAGAGAAATACAATTGTCTTGAATTTATAGAAAAAGACCCAATTCAGATTCCCCATTCGTTCTCAAGAAAAGAAGATATAGAGCTAAGTGCTTTTTTAGTTGCGCTCATTTCTTGGGGAAAAAGAGAGTTGATAGTAAAGAGTGGATTTGATTTGATGAATAGAATGGACAATGCTCCATTTGAATTTGTAGTAAACGCTTCTACCTCTGATTTAAATTCACTTCGGGGTTTCGTACATCGCACATTAAATGCGCAAGACGCCCTGATTCTCGTAAAAGGTCTTCGGCATATGTATTCTTTAGGTGGATTGGAACAAGCCTTCCAACTCAACAACAAAGAGGAAAATACCTTTCAGGCTATTTCTAATTTTCGATGGCTTTTTTTAGATGGATTGGACTATCCAGATCGATTTATAAAACACATTGCAGATCCAGAAAAGGGTTCTGCCGCAAAAAGACTCAATATGTTTCTTAGGTGGATGGTGCGCTCCGATGAGAAAGGAGTAGATTTCGGCCTATGGAAGTCGTTGAAAATGAGTCAACTTATGATTCCGTTGGATGTGCATTCCGCAAGAGTGGCAAGGGAGTTCTCGCTGCTTAGAAGAAAGCAGAACGATAGGAAAGCGGTGGAAGAATTAAATAAGCGATTAACCGAATTTGATCCAATCGATCCAGTAAAATACGATTATGCGCTTTTCGGTTTAGGAGTTAACTCCAGTACAAACAAATAAGAAAGCGCTCCAATTGAATAGGCGAGAATATCCCAATAGTCTTTCGTAGTCGAGGCGAGCTGCTTGGGTAAAATGTGTTCGAAAAGAATGGAGAAGAAGGCAACGCCCATAAATCCAGCAAGGTAAAGGTCTATTGTATGGATGGTATGATTAAATAACCTAGCCACACAAAGCCAGATACCCAGTACTGTTGGGATTACTAGAAAATCGTCTAAATACGATCTACAGAAGGGGGACGAAAGTTGAAAGGCTTGAAGGACTTGATGAAGAGCAAGAAGAACACTAGGAGTGAGGTATACAAGCAGTGGACGCTTTGACTTCATCCCGCCAAACTCGCTGCTAGGTAGGCAAGTAGAGCCATTATTAAAAGATAGCCCATAAATAAGAGATTGACCATACGCTTAAAAAGACGCAAGAGAATAAAGTCATCCTTCTTGTAGGGAAGCAATGATTTATTCAAGTCCAACGAAAAAGGCTTAGATTCTAAGGCTATATCTGGGTCTGCCTTTAATCTCTGACTGTTTTGAAAACCGCAATGTGGACAGTCAGTAGATCTGTCGGCTTTAGAATCGAACCATTGCTCGCAGACTTTGCATTTAAGCGAAATGCTTTTTTCTGATGGAAGCACTTTTTTCAAGGTAGTGATCGCGATAGGATTCGAACCTATGACCGTCTGCTTAGAAGGCAGATGCTCTATCCAGCTGAGCTACGCGACCATTCAAAAAGAAAACTGTGACAGGCTTTCTCAATGAGGGCGCGAAAATACAAAAGCTTTTAGTTTCATAGAAAAAATATTTTAGAAGGTCTTTGGCTTTTTGATTTTCAAATCAATCAACATCAAGAATTATTTATACTTTTTAATATTTCATTGAATCATTGTCAATGAGCATTGACTCATTCAAGCCAA
>CALCFH010000078.1 GCA_937900215.1 uncultured Cryomorphaceae bacterium | reverse complement strand
CCCATAGTTCCGGAGGCAAAAACAAAGTCGGAGGTATAAAAGTCGTAGGGCGACAAATCGGCTTCTACGCATGGGATATTCAAACTATCCGCCACCTGCATAGTCATTTTCCGACTGATACCTGGAAGGCATGCATTAGCATAAGGAGTGTAGACTGCACCCTCCTTAATTAGAAAAAGATTGGTGTCATTTAATTCAGCAACAAAGCCGCGATCATCCAACATAATGGCCGCATCTACTCCTGCAACATTGGCCTGAATCTTTGCTAAGATGTTGTTTAACAAATTGTTGTGATGAATTTTTGAATCAAGGTAAGTGGGGCCATTTCTCCGCTGGCTAGAAGAAATAGCGGTAATTCCTTTCGTTCGATCGTATACTAATTTCTTGTGTTCTGCTAAAACGATTAGGCAACTACCCGACTGATTCAGGCGAGGATCCATTCCGCTTGTTATCTTCTCTCCTCTTGTAAGGGTAAGTCGAATATGAGTATCAATGTGCATCGCATTGGCCTCAAGAGTTTCTGCAATCGCGGCATTGATAAACTCAAAATCTGGTATATCGCTAAAATGCAATGCTTTCGCACTATCGGTAAGGCGTTCTAGATGAGCAGTTAAATGAAGAATTCCTTCTTTGTACAATCGCAAACCCTCCCATACTGCATCTCCACCTTGCACTACGCTGTCGAAAACCGAAATTTTGGCGTCGGCCCTATTCCATAATCTGTCTTTAACAAAAATCTTAATGGCCTCATTGGCCGGATTGTACTCTTGCAACATTTTTAAATCTTTAGAGAATATTTTTCTAGATGAAGGTAGTGTTCCAAAGCCTCCTCATACACTGGCTTTAAAAAGCTTGGCAATGCTTTGTGTTGAGACTCTTTTGGCTTCTGAAATCCAGTGCTTTTGTGCACCGCCTCATACCAATATTTCGCCCAAATGCCATCCTCCTTTCGCGCACCAGCCTTCCAACTGAGCATTTGTTTATAAAAGGGAATACCCAGCTGCTCGCAGATAGCAAGAAGGTAGGCGGATGGATTTTGCAATAGTTTTTCAGAATGTACAATGCAGGGCTTAATCTCTTGACTAGTACTCAGCAACTCAAAATAGTGTCGCGTTTGGGTAATTCCCGTTTCGCGTAGACTAGGGTTCTCTAAAACTTTCGACAAAGAGATAAGCAAATCCAAAGGATGACGAATCAACAGCAGATTGGCGCAGTCATGCATAAATCTAAGCTCAACTCCTTCAAGATGATGGGCCATATTCTTGAAGAAAACATGCTCAGAGGAATAGTCTTTTAAAATAATTCCATCTATAACACCCTGCCAATCAACGGGAAGTGACAGCAACACTTCTTCCCTACCTGGATGATCAACATTGGGATTGGAAGCGAGGTAGTACGCATAAAAAGGCTCGTCAACTACAAGCGTATCGGGTCTTTGTGCAAAACTGTACATCAATGCAGTTGAAATATTCCTTGGCCCAGAAATCTGATGAATTCGCATATCTGAGCCAATATCAGAAAAAATTGGCTTTGCATTAATAACAATCCAATAGATTGCTACTGTTTTGATGACAGAATCAAAAGGCTAAAAAATAACAATCAGCAAGCGCACACGAGAATTTTCGAGTCTGTGCTCAACACGAACTAAATTCTTCATATTCGTAGAGACACAAATTCTGCACTTAATCAATGATGTATCGAATAGCCCTCCTTCTAAGCGGCTCACTATTTATAGCCTGCAATTCGTCTGAATACAATGACACCAAAGAAAATTTGAACGATAAAACAGAACTCATTGGAATGGGTCCTTACGCAGATTTTAACTACAATATGGGGAGCGAACTATTCAATTCAGCCTATTATTCAGCAGCCAAAGAATCCTTCTTAAAGTGTATTCAAAATACAGAATATCAAACCTTTAAGGAAGATGCCATGTATAATTTGACAATCATCTGTTTTGAATTAAAGCAGGAAGAGGAAGCCTATGCATGGATGGATAGTCTGATTCGTCGAGAATACACTTGGCTGGATTGGTTTAAGAATGAATCGCATTCATTCTCCCAAAGTACAGACTATGTCAAAAGGCTCGCCGCAATAGAATTGATACTAAAAAGAGTAGAAAACCCAGAAAACTGCACTTTTCATTATTCTGAACTAAACCACTTTAAAACTGCCTTTCAGCGAGCAAAATCAAATTGGAGTTCGTCCGCTTCTGCCTTTTACGCCCAGTATTTTTCTAAATCCAGTAGTGCCTTGTATTTCTATCAGAAGTTCAAAATTCAATCCTCTTCTCAGCTTTTCTCCTTGCGCGTGCAAGAGAAGGAAGCCTATTTTGAAAGCATTCTTCCACATTTAGGAGAGGTAGAAAACTTTGAAGAGGAAATTCGAAGCTATTTCAATCAATTTGAGAAAGCCTATCCCGCTGCTATTTTTCCAGACATACACTACCTAATGGGTTGTTTTAATGCAGGCGGAACTTCCAGTCCCCACGGAATTTTAATTGGAACTGAAATGCATTTGAAACAGCCAGATTCTCCTCTTGAGAATTTAAATAATTGGGAGCGGGCAGTGCTTAAAAGCACCGATAATTTGCCCTTGATTGTACTCCATGAGCTCGTTCATATTCAACAGAATAACAGCTTTACCAACTTACTTGGGAATGCCATCTATGAAGGAGCAGCAGATTTTGTTTGCAATCTCATAGCCGGTGGACATATAAACGAACACATTCACAGCTGGGTAGAAGAAAATCAAAAAGAGAAAGAAATTTGGAAACAGTTCGAAATTGCAATGCTTCAAGAGGATGTATCCGATTGGATCGGAAATGCAGACCGTGCAAAAGGGAAGCCTGCTGATCTTGGATACTATGTTGGCTATAAAATCTGCGAGAGCTATTATCTCAAAAGCGCGAACAAAACAAAGGCTCTTGAAGAAATTATTCAAATAGAAAATTGGGATGAATTCTACCTTAAAAGTGGATACGGAAAAACCTTTTGAAAACTAAAGGTCTGTTTTAAAGATCCTTCTTCGGTTTGCTCCTTGTCCACTTTTTTATATGAAACATCACATTTCCATATTCTCTTGGATTGAACCCATCAGAATTTGTCCGAACTTTGATTCCAATCTATATCTCAAGCACAGTCAATGGCCCAGTACACTCCAGAATCCTATACAGAAACACTCATAGACACCCTTAGAAAGCTCGATTTCTCTTCGGTAAAACAACTCACAGAAGCTTTCTTAAAGGCAAGAGAGAACGGGAATTCAATATTCACTTTTGGCAATGGAGGAAGTGGCGCTACCGCTTCTCACGCAGCCGGTGATTTCTTAAAGGGCGCGAGTTATGGTTTAGACAAGCGTTTTCGGATGATTTGCTTAAACGACAACCTTCCTTCTATGATGGCCATCGCAAACGACATTGGCTATGAAGACATCTTCATTGAACCCATGAAAAACTTCATTGAAAAAGGCGATGTAGCTATAGGCATTTCAGGAAGTGGAAACAGTGAAAATGTAGTGAGGGCTATGCAATATGCCAAAGAAAAGGGAGCCGTTACCGTTGCCATGTGTGGATTTAAAGGCGGTAAAATCAGTGAGATGGCCGATATAGTTCTCCATGCAGATGTTATGGACATGGAAGTTACAGAAGACGTTCACATGGCCATTTTTAATATGGTCAAGAAATCGGTTATGCAGGAGTTACTCGGTGAAAATCCAAGTATGGGAAAGGTGTACGACCAGCGCACGCCTTAAAGCCAATTGTTTTTTCTAAAATAAAAGAGTGTTATACCGCTAGAGAGCACCATTAGCAAAAGGGCAAAAGGATAGCCCCAGGTCTGACCGAGTTCAGGCATAAATCGGAAGTTCATTCCGTACAAGCTAGCTATTAAAGTGGGCGGTGCAAATACAACCGTAACAACGGTGAAAATCTTTATGATTTTGCTCTGCTCAATATCCAGTAGACCTAAGAAAGTATTCTGCAGGTATTCCAGCCTTTCAAAGTTAAATTGAGTGTGTTCCAAAAGAGAGCCAACGTCTTTTACCATAACGCGCATTTTACTATAGTCCTCATCTGGAAATAGTTTGCTTTTTAGAATGCTTGAAATGATGCGTTGTTTATCTACAATGTTTACGCGTATTAACATCGTAACCTCTTGCAAATGATTGATTTTTATTAGGAGAGACTCATCTGTATTTCTCTCAACGGCCAAATCTCTGCTGATATCGGCAATATCTCTCGCAATGGCTTCCAAGAAATCGGCATCGAAATCAATCCGGGTTTCAAAAAGCCAAATGAAAATCTGAAAATTGCTATTGTCTTGCCATGCATTGGGGCGCATTCTTCTGTGGGCGTCGTCGAAAGTTTTGAGGTCTACGTTTCTTTGAGTGATCAAGAAGTTTCCTTTCATAATGAATGAAACCGGCTCATTGGTGTAGGTATCGCCGAATTTCACCAAGAAGTTGGAGTTGATACTTATTTCACCTCCCAATTCTGCGTACTTCGACGAAGATTCAATTTCTTCCGCTTCTTGACGAGTGAAGAGTTCGATTTCAAACTTCTGTTCAACTAGCTTTTGCTCCTCCAAATTGGCATGCAGCATATCCACCCAAACGAAATCATCTATGGAAATTCGATAGATTTCGGCGGGGTCCTTCGTTTGATGAAGAACTTGATCTTTTATGTAGTGGCACCTCAGCACTGGCCAAAAGTATGCAAATCAGAGAGAGCAGAGGCGCCAAAAAAAGAGATGTACGCCTAAACTTTGCCGATTTTACTATTGTGCTGAATAACAGCACCTTTTTTAATCACAACGATGCCCTCTTTAATACAGTAGCCTTCTTCCTCTACATCTGGTAGAGAAATATCACCTATAATGCTAACATTATTTCCAATGCGTGCATTTTTATCTACGATGACATTCTTTAGTGTGCATGAAGCACCTATGCCTACTGGGATATTGTTCTTGTTTAGAACTTCATCTAAGGTCTCGTAATAATCGGCGCCCATCATAATGCAGTCTTCCATTATGGTTTTATCTCCAATTCTACTTCGGATACCAATAACCGCTCTGTTGAGTTTCTTGGCGCGGATTATACTTCCCTCTGAAAAGAGTACTTTATTCATTGAAGTGCCAAATACTTTGGAGGGAGAAAGCAATCGAGCACGTGTATAGACCTTATCTACATCACTAAATAGATTGAATTTCGGCAGTGGTTCTGTCAATTCAATATTGGCCTCAAAGAAGGAGGGAATATTTCCGATATCCGTCCAATAGCCATCATAACTATAACTTGCTACGCGCATTTTATTTTCAATGGCAAGCGGAATCAGTTCCTTTCCAAAATCAGTTGCATTGGGCGCTTGTTCTAGCAAGCCATGCATAACATCGCGATTAAAAATATAGATACCCATAGAAGCTAGAAAAACCTTCTTTTTCTTAACATTCTCCTTAGACACCTTGCTTTTCCAATTGTCAAGCACCTCCATATTGGGCTTTTCAATAAAGCGCTCAATCATGCCGTCGTCAGACACTTTCATAATACCAAAAGAAGTGGCATCATGTGCTATTACGGGTATAGTGGCAATGGTTACATCGGCCTTTTGCTCTTTGTGATAGGTGAGCATTTCCCTGAAATTCATTTGATAGAGCTGATCTCCAGATAAAATCAAGATTTGCTCATAGTCGTGACTATTCAAATGGTGCTCGCTTTGGCGAACAGCATCTGCTGTGCCTTGGAACCACTTATCGTTGTTTGGAGTTTGCTCTGCTGCAAGAATATCTACAAAGCCCTTTGAAAACGGATCAAAGTGATAGGTATTCTTTATATGCTGATTTAGTGAGGCTGAATTATACTGAGTGAGAACAAACATTCTGTTCACACCTGAATTGATGCAATTTGATATTGGAATATCAATCAGCCTGTATTTACCAGCAATAGGAACAGCCGGCTTAGATCTTTGACCAGTAAGAGGATACAGTCTACTACCCGCTCCTCCACCAAGAATGAGCGCAATTGCGTTGTGTTTATGACTTAACATGTTCTGTAGAATAATTAGGTAACATTTCTTTATAAAGCTCAATATACTGCTGTGTGGCCGTCTCCCAAGAATGATCTATCAATCTATTCCTTTCTAGAACCGACACGAAATTAGCAGAATGTCTGAATAATTCTTCCGCTGCAAACAAAGCATTCCGAATCTGTGTGCCATCCAACTTTGAGAAAGCAAAACCAGTCCCATTTCCAGAGCGCAAATCGGGTACAGTATCTTTTAATCCACCTACCGCATGAACCACTGGAATGGTTCCATACCGAAGCGCATACAGCTGATTCAATCCACATGGCTCAACTCGAGATGGCATTAGAAGGAAGTCACTTCCGGCATACAAACGATGAGAAAGAGGTTCATTGTAGGCAAATTCTACATTAAACCTACCAGGAAATTTTGACTTTAATTGTCCTATTTGATATTGGATGGTTAAATCTCCACTTCCCAAAATAAAGAAGTTTGCATCCAATCCAGAATACAAGGCATTGGCAATGATTTCGGGCAATAGATCTGCTCCTTTTTCATAGGCAAACCTTCCAATAAAGGTAAATAGAGGCTTGCCCGGCACGAGTCCGTACTCTCTTTCTACACTTGCCTTATTGGCCTGTTTGTATTCCATTAAATCACCCTCAAGGCGATTGTCTAAATAAGCATCCGTAGCAGGATCCCACAATTCATTATCAATACCATTGAGTAAGCCAGAGCACTTTTTATACTCCATTCTAAAGAGCATTTCCAATCCTCTTGCATCCATTGCTAACTCGCGCATATAGCCTGAAGAAACCGTGGTTACCTTCCAAGCCGTTTTAATGCCGCAAGCCAAAGAATTAATGTGTTGTTCCCACTCTAGCAAGCCGCCTCTTTCGGGATGAAAGGCAGGTAAGACCCCTAATTTATTCCAAGGCATTCCGCCTTGATACATTCCGTTGTGAATGGTTAAAACAGTAGCAATGGATCGCAAATGTTCAAAATCAAAGGCCTCATTGATAAAGAATGGAACCAAAGCGGTATGATGGTCATGGCAATGCAGAATAGCCGGCTTCTCCTCCAATTGGCCTATCCAAGTGAGTACTGCCTTTTGGAAGCCCACATTCCGTTCTATTTCATCGGAAAAACCTCTGCCAGTGCGTTGATCTATGTATATGCTCTCGCGATCAAAAAGCCCGGGAAGATTGAGTAAAAACAATTCAAAACCCAAGTTTTGATCTAAAACCCTTTCAACTTCAAAGGGTCTATGTTCACCATATTGAATAAATACACCTTGAAAAACCTGCTCCGTTTTTTGCTTTAGAATCCATGCTGTACTATACTTGGGCATACAAACAGAAGCCTCCAAACCCATGCGGTTTTGGTACTTTGGTAGTGCCCCCACAACATCCCCCAAGCCACCCGCTTTTGCGGCCGGATAGCACTCCATACTAAGATGAATAATCTTCATAAAATCCAATAAATGTGGTTCATGTTAAATATACACCTATGTTTTGAAAAAGCACTTATTCGCTAACTAATAATTTCTCCATTTTCAATTTCAAATCTTCGAAGCTTAAGCGATGAAAAATTTGACCCTCAACTGAAATGGAAATTTCACCCGTTTGTTCTGAGACCGATAGGGCAACTGCATCGGTGCGCTCTGAAATGCCGAGGGCTGCTCTATGCCTCATTCCCAGTCTACTAGGCAAGCTTGCATTTTCACTCACAGGAAGAACACAGCGTGCTGCAATGATTCTATTTCCCCCAACAATTACGGCCCCATCGTGCAAGGGACTCTCTTTTTGAAAAATACTTTCTAATAAGCGCGCGCTGAGTTCACCATCAATTCGGTCTCCCGTTTGCTCGAATGTTCCCAATTGGCTTTTGCGAATAAATACAATGAGCGCTCCTGTTTTTTGTGCACTTAAAACTTGGCAGGCCGAAATAATCTGAGAAATATCTAACTGCACCTCATCGTCTCTGCGAGTCCAACGAAACATTCGTGCTAAATGTGCTTGTTTACCGAAATTAGTTGTACCCACATACAGTAAAAATTTGCGGACTTCTTGTTGAAAGACTACAATAAGCGCCAC
>CALCFH010000077.1 GCA_937900215.1 uncultured Cryomorphaceae bacterium | reverse complement strand
CTGCTGGTTGCTAAGGTTCTATTTAAGAATGGCAAAGTCTTTATGCTCGATATTTTCAACGGACGAGAAGAGATAGCCCATAGCACAAATCGGCTTTTTGAAGTCGGATTTTACCTCCTCAACATTGGCTTTGCCCTTCGCATTCTACAGATTAATAGTTACCATATTGGCGAAGAAACGGGGCTAATTGATCTAACAGTAGAGCTTAGTGAGAAGATCGGGGGCTTCAGTATTTACCTCGGTATTGCCCTTTTCTTCAACTTATTTCTCTTTTTTAGGGGGAAGAGAATAGCGGCTCAAAAGAGAAACACTGCGCAAACGCTGCGATAACTTTAGAAGTTTTTACGCAAAAAAGAAAAGATTCCATCCGCCTTGAGACGTGGTTTGGAATCTTTTTTTTAACTGTAGATTTTTTCTACTCTTCTTTTTTGGACTAATTGCCTAACAGATGAGAGTCTTGAGAAGAATGAATAGAAAAGGCTGTAACATTTTGAGTTTAGATTATAAGTTATTGAAATATAAATGCTTACGTAATTTTAAGAAGAAAGAATTGCTGAGTGTCAGCCTCAAATGATTGCATTTTCTTTTTTAAATCAAAAGGTTTTTGGCCAGTTGCAATAGCAATTATGCTTCTCATTAGTCTTTAAAAAACAGTTTGTTAGATATAAAAAAGCTTTTTTTCTATCGTGTTGAATGACTGTAGGAATACTATACCTTTGTGCTGTCTGCGATGAGGCAGAAGCTGAAGACTATGAGTGCTGCAAAGTACAAGTACGATTCAAAATAAGCTCACTCACAGATTTAGTGTTAACCAATGTTTTTTTTGCACAGTATGAACATTTATGTATCGAACCTGAATTATCGGGTTAATGAGGATGAACTTCGCCAATTATTCGAGCAGTATGGTGAAGTGACTTCTGCTAAAGTAGTAATGGATCGCGAAACAGGCCGCTCACGCGGTTTCGGTTTTGTTGAAATGACCGACGATGGCGATGGCCGCAAGGCAATCGACGCTCTTAACGAGTATCCAATGGGAGGTCGTGACATCCGCGTAAGCGAAGCTCGTCCACGTCCCGAAGGCGGCGGTGGAGGTCAAAGAAGAGACAGCTTCCGTTAATTCCTTAAGCAAGAATCGTTCAAGGCTCCACCCTCAAGGTGGGGCCTTTTTCTTTTGCAGTCATCCTGCCGATGGGTTCCGATGGCATTCCGTTTTTTCTAAGAAGTGCTTGCACTTCGTTCTTTCCCTCCTCCGAAACACTAATTAGCAATCCTCCACTGGTTTGCGGGTCGGCTAAAAGCATCAAGGTTTTCCCATCTACTTTTGATATCCTTTCTCCAAAAGAGCGCCAATTACGAGTGGTACCTGCGGGCATGCAATAGGCATCTATAAGACGTTGAATATCCGGGAGCAAAGGCAATTTCTCTAATGAGATTTCTGCATTCAATCCGCTTCCTTCGCATACTTCCAACAAATGACCTGCAATTCCAAATCCAGTAATATCTGTTAAGGCGTGCACTTCTTTCATCTTAGATAGCTCTACACCAATGGTGTTTAAGCTGGACATACTTTTTATGGCTTCTTCAATTTGATGCTCATCCGCCTTATTCATTTTGGTGGCGGTAGCAATCAATCCGGTTCCCAATGCTTTGGTTAAGAATAAATAGTCTCCTTTTTTTGCATTGGAATTGGTTTTCAGATGTTCTAGTTTCACTTTTCCAGTAACAGCCAATCCGAAAATGGGCTCAGGAACATCTATGCTGTGGCCACCAGCTAAGGGAATTCCCGCTCTTCGGCAGGCTTCTCTGCCGCCTTCCATTAATCTCTGTGCTTCTTGTAAGGGCAACACATCTACGGGCCAGCCTAAAATAGCAATAGC
>CALCFH010000076.1 GCA_937900215.1 uncultured Cryomorphaceae bacterium | reverse complement strand
TTGGCTTTTTGCTGATCAAATTTAGAGATAGAAGAACTCACCATATAGATAGAAACCTCTTTATTGAGGAAGCGCTTGTGGTATTCATCTAAAAACTCAAAACCACTCATGATAGGCATATTGATATCTAAAAGCAAAATACCCGGAAAAGCCTTTCTGTTCTGATCTAACTCATTTAGAAAGCGCAAAGCACTTCGGCCGTCTCTTTCTATAGAGATGAGGGCATCCGGATATGCACGTTGAATTATATTCTTGAGAACGAAGTTGTTAACTTGGTCGTCATCTACAATTAGTATCTCTATCACTTATCTAATTTTTTCAAAGAAGGGGTAGATCCATATTTATGTTTATAGCACTTTCCGAAGTAAGACAAACTTTTGAATCCAAGATAGAAAGCAATCTCTTTAATTGGAGTGTCTTGGTTTTGCAATAATTCGTTGGCTTTCACCAATTTAATTTCATTGATATACTTAACAGGAGTTAGACCTGCTTTTTCCTTCACAATGGTTTCCAGTTTGGCGTAGCTCATGCCCATATCTGCTGCCAAGTCTGGAATGCTGTAGTTTTTGAATTTGTATTTGCGAACAACCAAAGAATCAATCATTGCCAAAGCAGGATCTTTTACAGGTAGGGCGGTCTTTTGGTCTAAGTCGGTACTGTAAATCTTGGTGAGAAAGGCCTGTTTGCGCAGAATATTATTAATTCTACTAACGAGTACTTGGGCGCGAATGGGCTTCACCAAATAGTCATCGGCACCCAACTCATAGCCTTGAATCAGATTGTCGTCTTGTCCTAAAGCGGTGAGAAGAATGATTGGAATGTGCTTCCATTCTGGACTAGCTCGTACGGCCTTCAGCAGTTGATACCCATCCATCCGAGGCATCATAATGTCTGAAACAATGATGTCGGGTTTTACATCGCGTAGCTTCTCAACGGCATCTTCACCGTCTACAGCTGGGGTTACCTCGAAATATTCAGACAGCAACAGATCCATACTCTCAAGCAGGTCTTTGTTGTCTTCCACTATCATTACTTTCTTTTTCATCATATAGGGATTGATGGCTTATCGATAGAGTACGGTAAGTTGACGTGAAATGTAGTGCCTTTTCCAAGAACACTGCTAGCATAAATGTGGCCTTTGTGATGCAACACAAATTCTTGAATAACCGCTAGGGCAACGCCCGTTCCTTCCGCATTCATAATGGCATTTTCAGATCGGTAGAATGGCTCAAAGATGCGTTTCAATTCATGGGAGGGAATGCCCATTCCCAAATCAGAAACTTGTATTAGCAATTCATCGTCTAAAAATTCAATGCAAAGCTGAACGGCTTCTTTTTTAGGAGAGTACTTTCCGGCATTGTCTAATAGACTTGAAAGCATGTATTGAACCATATTTCTATCTCCCACAAAGCTTTTTTCTTCGCCTTTAATCTCTAGCTTAATTCTATTTTTTCCATAGGCTTCGCCAAAGCTCTCAATCACATCTTTCGAAAGGCCCACAATATTGAGCTGAACCGGATTAAAAGGTTCTTGCCCATTGTTAATCTGCCTAAATCGAACGATGTCTCCAATAATTTCATTTAGGCGGTTCACCTGTTTCTGAAGCTTATCAAATACATCGAGGTACTTTTTTTCTAGTTTATCTTGTTTGGCCCACTTTTTTAAAATGTCTGTTTGCATTTGAATAACCGCCAAAGGCGTTTTAATCTCATGCGAGGCTATGGCAAATAAACTTGAACGCAATTCATTTACTTCTTTTTCTTTAGACCAAGCCCGAATAAGGTCTTCCATTAACAAGACGCTTTCGGTAACATTTGAATTTACAGAGACGGCAAATTTTTCTTCCGACTCAGGAAACTCAATGTTTTCAATCCATTTGCTGCTCACCCAAACCACCTCATTCTTTTTGCTCTTAAGCATCAATCTGATTTCTGTATTGGGGCGATACAACATCTTGCGAAAGAGTTCTTCGGCCATATCGGCATGAAACTCTTCGGCTATATAATTGTACAATTCATTTCCGAGTAATTCATCTGGCTTGTATCCCAGCATCTCGAAAGAAGAATCAGATGCAAAAACAATGGTTCTATCTTCTTGTCTATGGAGGCAAATTAAATCGGTTGCGTGCAGCTTGAGAATATTGAAAAAGACGTTTTCCAACTGATCGTTGGAATACGGCTTCTTTTTCAACTTCGAAGAGCTGGATTTTGTAGATTTTTTCTCTGCCAACACACTCATAGATGTTAAGAGAACAGATAATTCTTTGCGTAGTTAATGAGGTCAACAAGGTTTCTAGCCTGAAGCTTATTCAGTAAGCGCTGCTTATAAGTACTTACGGTTTTGTCGCTTATGCCTAATTCTTCAGAGATGTCTTTGTTGGATTTGCCAATAGATAAAAGCTGAAGCACCTCGCTTTCACGTGTAGAAAGTTTTATTTTTCTAGCACGCATTTTCTCTTCCATCATTATCTTATGAATGGTCTCATCAAAGTGTTCCTCTCCCTGGTACACAGATTTGATGGCTTTAATCACCTCCCTTGGATCCGCTTCCTTATTTATATAACCCAATGCGCCCATTTTTCGAACGGTAGGTCCATATAAGTTTTCAGGATGCATTGAAAGAATAATGATTTTCAAATCAGGAAAATCATCTGCCAAACTTCGAAGAACAGTAATTCCGTTCATCTTTGGCATATCGATGTCAAGTAAAAGAATATCGGGATTAACCGCATCTAATAAGGCTGGCAGCTCATCTCCATCGACTGCCTCTCCTACTAGTTTTACCTCATCATCGAATTTTAAAAAAAGATCCAACCCTCTGCGAATGATCGCGTGGTCGTCTGCGATTACGATATTTATCATAATTTACGTAGTATAATTAGTTCCACTCCTTCCGCTAATGTACGTTTTGTAGTAGAATAAATGCAACACCCTAAAAATTTATTCATTGGCCGATGTCAGTGCCTATAGTTTAATGGGATATATTGCTCCCTATATTTTAGAATATGCGCAGATATCTAAACG
>CALCFH010000075.1 GCA_937900215.1 uncultured Cryomorphaceae bacterium | reverse complement strand
TGGTCATATGACCCAAAAGTTTTGACGAAGACCATGGAAGTTTGGTTAGACCACCTAAAAGTCTCGACGAAGACCATGGAAGTTTGGACAGAGACCCCAAAAGTTTGGACGAAGACCACGGAAGTGTATTCCGTTCCCACGGAAGTTTAGACGAAGACCTCGGAAGTCTGGACGAAGACCACGGGAGTCTGGACGAAGACCTCGGGAGTCTGGACAAAAACCACGGGAGTCTGTGCGAAGACCACGGAAGTCTGGACAAAAACCATGGGAGTCTGTGCGAAGACCTCGGAAGTCTGGACGAAGACCACGGGAGCATGGTCATATGACCCAAAAGTTTTGACGAAGACCATGGAAGTTTGGTTAGACCACCCAAAAGTTTTGACGAAGACCACGGAAGGGTATTCCGTTCACACGGAAGTTTAGACGAAGACCACAGGAGTTTGGTCCGAGACCATACATATTTTGACGAGGACCACGGGAGTTGAGAGTAGACAAAAAAGTGTGGGGAGTATCCAAAAAAGTGTATCAAGGGGTAAAGTTTCTTTGTTTTGAACCTCATGGGGAACGAAAGAGAATGCCCTTTGAAAAAAAGGAGGATCCTTAAGAAAAAAGAGGGAATGCCCCAGCCCCTTTTTTGAGAGGGCTCTGAAAAGTAGAAGCTATACCTATATATATAGGAGTACACGATGAAATTGGAGAGGCTCCGCCGTTCGGAAGAATACAGCAAAGCTGTATTCTAATTTTAAGTTAACCATTGGCAGCAACGAGTATGTTCAATAAAGCGTGTCTTTTACTATATCACATCACCTATAAAAAAGCATTAAGTAATTTTCACTTAAAGAAATTACTGTACCCTCTTCGGAGGCCGATCCTTAATTTTGAAAGTGGACTGAAAAACGAGCTACGAAAGACGCGGTTCCTAGACTAAGGAATCAATCAAAAAAAAGAGAAAAGTGAAAATACTATTTGTTTGCAGTAGGAACCAATGGCGCAGCCCAACGGCAGAAGCAATTTACAAAAGTCGACAAGACATTTCAGTTAAGTCTGCTGGGACAGAATCTTCAGCGAGAATCAAGTTGACTTCAAAAATGATTTTATGGGCTGATATCATCTTTGTTATGGAAAAGAAACATAAAGAAAGAATCATTCAAAAATTCGGACTTGAAATTGAAAACAAACCTTTAATTGTTCTCTCGATTCCGGATGAATATAAATTTATGGACGCTGAGTTAATTGAGGACATTCAATCAAAGGTTGCCCTTTACTTTTAAAAAACGCTGCGTATATCGTCCAAGCATTCCTTCACCCCTAAGTTTCTAGAATAAAGCCGCTCTTGCACGGAATCAGGCTTGAAGTGTGTGGCAGCGCTATGGAGAATACGTTTTTAGGGTTTCTAGCTATGTGCAATAATGCCCCTTGAAACAACTAGGAGTAGCTTTAACATGAAGGAAGATTGAACAGAAACAGACTTCTGTATCGCGTTTTATCTTAGCCGCAACCTTAGAGGCCCTTTAAAAAAGACAGAATGAAGATTAAATTGCTTTTCATCGGCTTGATTATCTCTACAGCCGGTTATGCCCAAGTTTTAAGTCCCTATTTTGATAAGGATGAATATACCGAATTATTAAAAATTATTGAAAAAGCACATGTTCCTTTGGATAAATGGGACAGTGACACCATAGTAGAAATGCCAGATAGTTACGCATTTAATTACCGGTCACCTCAAATCGCATTCGATAATATTTGGGACTTATGGTTTCATAAAACACAACCTATAGCAGTCATTTCCGTGAGGGGCACTATACGAACCGGAGCCAGCTTTTTAGCCAATTTCTATGCCGCTATGATTCCTGCAAAAGGTGAAATTGCATTAGAAGATGACCTTACCTTCCAATATGAGCTTGCACAAAATCCCAAAGCCGCAGTGCACGTTGGGTGGTTTATTTCTATGGCCTATTTATCAAAATCGATAACCGCAAAAATAGACTCCGCTTATGCCATGGGCATAAAAGACATCATACTTACCGGCCACAGCCAAGGCGGTGGAATCACATTTTTATTAACCTCATACCTGCGAAGCCTACAGAAGACAGGTCAACTTCCTGCGGACATTCAATTCAAGACCTATTGCAGCGCAGGACCAAAACCAGGGAACTTATTCTTTGCCTATGAATATGAAAAAATGACAGAAGGCGGATGGGCATTTAATGTGGTGAACACGGTTGACTGGGTGCCAGAAGTACCGTTCTCATTACAAACGGTGCATGACTTTACGGAGGTGAACCCTTTTCGCCACGCAGAAAAAGAAATTAAAGAACTTAAATTTCCTCAAAGACTTGTGCTAAAGAGGATCTATACTAAATTGAGTAAGCCAAGTTTAAAAGCTCAAGAAAACTACGAAAAGTATTTAGGAGAAATGGTCTCCAAGGCTGTGGAGAAACAAATCCCCAGCATTCAATTGCCTGAGTATTATGAAAGCAATAACTATGTGAGGACAGGGCAGACCATTGTACTTATGCCCACTGAAGAATACTTTGATCTCTTTCCAAACGATCCTACGAACACGGCCATTTGGACCCATCATGGCATCAAGCCTTATTTATTTCTGATTGACCGTCTTGAGTAAAAATGCATAGGGCTTCCATACCTGCTTCTAAAACAAATAAGTCCTTCCTTCGGCAAGCATTGTGGCCTAATCAGTATTGAAAGGCAAGGGCTGAATAGATTCAAGTATAGTCGGAAGTATAGATGCATTGGTTTGGTGGGGCTTGTCTAATGTACTTTTTCAAAGCTGTTAGAAGAATGCAACTCAGTACCCTACTACAAACGGGTCTTGCCTAAAACAACAAAAGCCCGCGACTAGCGGGCCTTTGAAGTAAGGGAAAAAGATCTACTGTTTGTTTATTCGTTCAGTAAATACCTCATCTTCTGTAAGTACCCGAACCAAATAAACACCATTTGCGAAATTTTCAAGAGTAAAGGAGTCTTCCAAGTTTCCTCCCGATTGCTTTTGCATTAACCTCTTGCCGTTCAAATCGCACAATTCAATACTCTGAATGCCAGATTTCGATTGAATTTGAACTAAGCTTTGGGTTGGATTTGGATAGATTCTGATACCAGAAGCCAGCTCAGCTTCTGAATCTCCATCCCACTTTGCCCCAGAGCCGTTGTAAAACCTCCTAATCGGACAAGCATATTGTGTATTGTAGATGGTACCATTGTCATTTACTCTAGTAAAAACAGTGAATTCATAGTTACCACTGGGTCTACCACTACCTGTAAAGTTAACGGTTGCAGTAGTGCCGCTAGAGAGCGGAGTGTTGGTCCAAGTTCCTCCTAGAGCAGCATTGCGGTAGGCCATGCGATAACCCACAATACTTACGCCTGAAGCCAAAGTTGGGGCTGTCCATGAACCCGAAAAGCTTACGGCATTGGGTTTTACAAGAGTGAAAGACTTGGGAGTATAAGTGGTATTCACCGAGCTTACAGTTACTGTTGCAGAATCTTGACAACCGGCTTGATCCGTTACAACAACAGTATATGTTTGGCCTTGTTGCCCATAAATGTATCGAGTGGTTTTTCCATTGCTCCAAGCGTAGGTTTTTGCCTTAAATCCACCATTTGCAACCACTTTTAATTGGGCTGAATCGCCCTCGCAAAAAGGCGCTATGAGTTGGATGGCAGCAACGCTCATGGGTTTACAATCGGAAGTGAAGCTTTCTTCACAGCTGTATGTCCAAATTCCATTATTGCGCACTCCAATGCGCACATTTGTTTCTCCTGAAAACACTTTTGCTTGGAAGTTTGTATTGGTTGTGGCTGCTGAACTCCAGGTTTTGGGGGTGGTCCAATTCACATCAGAGGGCCCTTTTAATTGAAGTGCATACAGTTGTCCGGCTGGGGCTGTAAAGTTTACTTTATAGGTTTTAGGATTGCCCACCTTGGTTATAGAACTGATGAGCGGAATAGGGTCACAAGCGCTTACACTGTTGAAGCATACTTCCGGCAATACTGAAT
>CALCFH010000074.1 GCA_937900215.1 uncultured Cryomorphaceae bacterium | reverse complement strand
AGCTCAGTAATTCAAGATAATCAGGGTGATTTTTCTGATTGGATTGAATTGTACAATAAAGGAAATGACACCATTCAATTGGGTTCTTATTTTCTAACAGATGATTTGAACAATCCAACCAAATGGCCCTTGCCAACTGGATTTATTGAGCCAAACGGATTTAAGCTTTTCTGGGCATCCAACAATCCAATGGGAGGTCCAAATCACACCAATTTTGCTCTGTCAAAGAACGGTGAAGAAGTAGGTTTATTTATTTCCGGATTCGCGGGTGTCGACACGGCTGATTTTATTGTCTTTGGAGCCCAAGCTGAGAATAAATCCTTTGGGAGACAAACAGATGGAGGATTTCCGTGGGTTGTATTTGATAATTCTACTCCTGGAAGCTCAAATAATCCGTTCAGCGTAAAAGACCTCTATTTGGATGGATTAAAGCCATTCCCCAATCCGTATGGCGACTATTTCTACATTCAAAACACGAGTCAAACAAACGTCTTTATTAGTCTCTATGACTTCAAAGGAAGCTTAATTTACAGCGGCCACTTAAGTGAGGGAGCTAAAATGAAGGTAGAGGATTCGGGCCCTAAGGGTCTGCGGATTTTGCAATTGCTAGGAGAAAAAGAAGGGCGGACTTTCAAGCTAATTAAAAACTGAAAAAGTCTAATCTATTAAAGTTGGAGGCATTCTCTATAGAGCTTGATGTAAGCATTAGTACATTCATGCCAATTGAACTTTCGAGCATAATTTCTGGCCTCTAACTCTCTCAATTCTATGTTTTTGTAAAAGAGCTCCAACTCCGTTAAAACGGTTTTAGACATTTCAGAAGGATCAAAGGAGGGAAAATAACGTGCAACTTCACCACCAATTTCTGGTAGAGCGGAATAAGTGCTGCAAATAACAAGTTTGCCATGTTGCATGGCTTCAATTACAGGCATTCCAAAACCTTCGGCAATAGAAGGAAACACCATTGCTTCGCATTTTGCATAGAGCCATTGCTTTTCTTGTTCGCTAATCTTTCCAAGTAGAATGACTTGTTTTTCAAGCCCTAATTCTGATATAATTCTTTTAATATCAGATCCGTATGCTGTTTCATTGTCACCGGCAATAATCAATTTATAGTTGGGCAATTCAAGCATCATCGGTAAGAGGCTATGAAAGTTCTTTTTAGCATTAAAAATGCCCAGTGTAAAAAGAAATGCTGAGTTTGAAATACCGAGGGGTGGCTGTTTTTGGATACCAGCTATGTCTTGAATTCCGTTATGAATGACATGAATTTTCTTCCCATGTAATTGTAAGTTCTGCTCTATTTCACCTTTGGAAAATTCTGAAATAGTTGTCAAAACAGCTGCTTGGTTTACATTTTTTTGCAGTCGATGGAGATATCTTTTAGCCTTGACTTTGTTTTTCTCTTTTAAAAAATTTAAATCGTGTAGGGTGAGAATTTGGGCTGTATGCCTAGGTGGTTTGTGAGATGGAAATTGATGGAGGCTATGCCATAAGTCATATGAAGGGCCGGTAAAGGGCAAGTACCTTGTTTTCCAATTGGCCTTGAGAAATTGTTCTTCTGAAGGTACTAAGGGGTGTTTAGATTCTGGGTATAAAAAATGAAACTCTATATCAGTTAGAGACTGTTTTTGAAGCTCCTTCGCCAAGTGTATAGAAAATTGACCTAAACCAGAGTAGGGGAGCTTGGCTTTGTAAATATCTATCAGTACCCTTTTCATAAAATCTCTGGAGCCAAATTTTGCTTAAAAGTAAGCCAAGATTAATCTACAATCTTTTGATGTTATAAGATAGAAGTATTGCTACTCTTTGTGTGGTAATCTTCTAGGAAATTAGAAAGGATAAAAAACAAAAAAGCCTAGTGAATTATACTAGGCTTTCTGTGGTGCCAGCTGGAATCGAACCAGCGACACAAGGATTTTCAGTCCTTTGCTCTA
>CALCFH010000073.1 GCA_937900215.1 uncultured Cryomorphaceae bacterium | reverse complement strand
GGCAGTATGTCTTTTAGCGTGGGACAAGTATTCTACTCCTACTATGACTCCTCGTCTGGAAGTATACAAGAAGGAGTTCAACAACATTCCGCTGACATCTGCGACACAGTAAATTTTGGCCATATCACTTCGGTAGTGAAAGTTGGAAATCCCAAGGCATACCGAGCCTTTTTCAGCTTGCCTTCCGCCTCAAACTATCGACTTCAATTAAAATCGGAGAGCGACACTGCCTGGAAAACACCTCTAACATGGTCTAATTACGGTCTAACCCAACAGAATTTTCAAGCCGTTGATTTTGCAGAAGCGAACACCCTGCGCATCGGTCATTTCGATGGTACCAACTGGTACTATGGTTGTGAATATAACTTCAATGCCGATTGCAAACCCATGACGGCCAATGCCATCGAATTGGTGGCTCCCTTCTGCGCTGGAGACTCCGCCCTCTTGAAAGCCATTACAACGGGAGGATATAAAGTAAAAAGCTTCCTTTGGAATACGGGTGAAACCACTCGATTCATCTACGGTCAGCAAGGACAAACCTACTCGGTAGTGGTAACCGACGAATCGGGTTGTACTGAGTCGGCCAGTGTAACGGTAAGCTCCATCAATACCCAAAACACTCCTTCCAATTTTGCCGTAAGCAAACCCAATGCAGTCACTTTTACAGCTACTTGGTCTCCAGCCGTATTGGGAAGTGGAGTAAATCTCATCGGTTATAGAATGCAGTATCGTCAAGTAGGAGTAGGTGCCGCATGGACTAGCACTTCTCTAACCACCAATACCACCGCCACAGTGAATTTCACAGGGAGCGGATTGCCCAATGCCAATTATGAATTCACCGTATTTGCCCGAGTAAACGACAATGGAAGCATTTACAACACTCAAAATGCCTGCTTAGAGCGCAGATTCTATAATGGATCTGGAAACAAAATGGATGAGAAGGATATTGCTCTCATCGACTGGACACTCTACCCCAATCCCACTTCCTCTTATGCCTATTTGAAATCGAATTCAGAAGGGAAGTGGAGGGTATTAAGCATAGACGGAAAGCATTTGTTCAGCGGAGAATACACCCTTGGCACCGAGCAGCAAATCGATTTGTCAGCCTTGAGCAAAGGCGTCTATTTATTCGAATTCGAGAATGAATCGGGCCTAGAAACCAAGCGCTTGATGCGGAATTAAAGTCCATTTATAGAAAGGCGATGAGCCTATTGGAATTTCATTTAGAAAACAAAACAGACAGGATAAAAGAGCACTGAGTTTTTAGAACCCAACCATTAAAGAGAAGTATGAAAAAGATTTTTACCATTTTAACTAGCCTGTTTTTGGGTGTAGCCTTTCTGCTACCTCAACAAGCCCAGGCTCAGGTGCCAGAAGGGATTAGTTATCAAGCCATTCTAAGGGATTTAAACGGCAACGTCATTCAATCGAGATTGGTCGGAATGCAGATCAGCGTCTTGCAAGGTTCTCCTACTGGAACGGCGGTTTATGTAGAAACCCAGGCTCCTACGACCAATGCCAATGGATTGATTTCTATAGAGATTGGAAACGGCCTCGTTCAGAGTGGAAGCCTTTCGAGCATCGATTGGGCAAATGGCCCTTATTTTATAAAAACCGAAACCGATCCAAACGGCGGAAGCAATTATAGCCTTTTTGGGAGCAGTCAATTTTTAAGTGCACCTTATGCCTTGCATGCTAAAACGGCACAAACTCTGGCTTCACCCATCATCGATAACGATACATTAAATGAAATACAGTCTCTTAGCTTAAACAACGATACCCTTTCACTCAACAAATCCAATAGTGTAAATCTAAATCCCTACAAGCAGACCTTATCGGTTTCTGTAGCAGGAGATACCTTGTATCTGCAAAACGGAGGTTTTGTAATTATACCTGGAATAAGTGCTGCGAATGCCCCTGTTCAGTTGGCAACTTTAACAACTTCTGCTGTGAGCAGCTTAACAA
>CALCFH010000072.1 GCA_937900215.1 uncultured Cryomorphaceae bacterium | reverse complement strand
TTGCAAAACTATAAGAACCGTATAGATTAAGATTTTTAAATCGTTAATCATATTCATATTCTCAATGTAGATAATGTCATACTTAAGACGTTGAACCATTTCGTCCACGTTTTCAGCATATCCAAACTTAACCATTCCCCAAGAAGTGATGCCGGGCTTTACTTTTTGTAAATGCACATAATGAGGTGCTTTTTCTGTAATCTTTTCGATGTAGTATGCCCTTTCTGGTCTAGGTCCTACTATAGACATATCCCCGGCCAATACATTCAAGAATTGGGGGAGTTCGTCTAGTCTATACTTGCGCATGAATTTTCCCCAAGCGGTAATTCGATGATCGTTTTTTGAAGAAAGTTGGGGGCCGTTGGATTCTGCATCTATAAACATAGATCGAAACTTCAGAATGTTAAATTTCCTTCCATTTAACCCGATCCGTTCTTGCAGAAAAAGGATGCTACCTGTTGATGTGAATTTTACCATCACAGCGCTGAATAATAGTAGCGGAGAAAGTAGGAGTAGTAAAAACAAAGACAGCACAATATCCAATAGACGTTTGGCAACCTTTTGCCAGATCGGCAATAACTCTTGCTTTATTTCAACCAATGGAGCACCAAAAGATTCTAAGCGAACTTGGCCGCTAATGATGTCGTAGGTGTCTGGAATAACATGAATTCTCAGGTGAGAATTACTTTTTAATATATTCAGAATGCGCTCTAGCTTGTCGTGTTCTCTTGTTTCAATAGCGATAATTACTTCTTCAATTTCCATTGAATCGATAATCTTATTTATCTCTGTGTATTCTCCTAGGTGTTGGAGATTGCGCTCCATTAAAAAACGCACATTGTTATTTACACTTACAAATCCAACAAACTGAAAGCCTACTGATTTAGTTTGAGATTCGAGGTCGTTATACAAGTCAACCGCATTGGAATTAGAGCCTACCATTAAGGTTGGAAAGCCAATGATTCGGTTCTTTATTCTGTGCGCGGCAATACTCGTTATGATGGTTCTCCCCAATGCGGTAATTCCAAACTGGCAAACAAAATAGAAGCCAAAACTAGAGTAGTAATCTTTATAGCTAGCTACAAAGTCGTCTAGTATAAGGGCAAAAAACAATACAATAGTACCCGCTATGGCAGTAGCCATGGTGTTGGTTAAATCTCTTATTCTAGATCTTCGAAAGGCATCTTTATAGAATCCAGTTAAATAGTGGAGCGAAATCCAAAAACAGATAACCAATAAGCTTCCAAGCCAATAGCGTTGATTGCTAAAGTAGAAGGTAGCCTCTGTAAGGGCTTGAGTTTCTATTATCGCTTTCCTGAAAGAGTACAGCGCCGTATAGGCTGTCCAAGCGCTGATTGCATCGATTAGAAGATATGCCGCGCGTTGTCTCGAAGGGTATTTCTTTCTCAATAGACCAGTTTAAGGTTATCGATAAAGAGGCTTTTCGTTCCGTTTCCTTCTAAATTTAAGGCACCCACGAAGATTTTAAAATCGAGTGGATTGGGATATCCATTTACTTCAGAATAGAAACTAATGTAAATCTTTTTCCATGTTTCAGACGGATTTATTTGAGCTGTACGGGCCTGAATAACTCCTGCACTCAGACTGTTGATGTACATGCCCACAACAATGGGCACATCCGTCTTATAATTCATTTCTAAAAATACAGGTCCACCTTGAGGGATTTCATAATCATCTCCGGAGCGCACTTCGAAAATGGTGTTTCTATCTGGCAAGTAACCCGCTCCTATAGCGGAATTGGCTTCATTATTCCAACGATAAAGTAGATTTGGATCGGTGAGACGAAAAATGTTGGTGTCTGAGTTTGGACTGATTTCTAGATTCAATCCTATTCCCTCAAAATCTTCAATTAGGACAATATCGGTAGACGGAAAATATTTTACAGATGGAAGACTTCCATCGGGTTTTCTATAGAGTACCGTGTCCAAAGCAGTTAACTCAAGCGTGGTCTCATAGGGCGCATAAAACGGGTAAACACTTCGGGTGCTACTTGTGCCGTTTTCATTAATACCCGCATCAATTCTAATGCGCGTGCTCCCTGTTGTGGTTACAGGAAAAGTGGCAGGAAGTTCATACACTCCTTGGGCGACACCATTTACTTCCACCCAAACCGTTGTAATTCTATGAGATGCTGTACCCTCTGTAGATAAATTGGTTTCTACAAAAACAGAATCTATGGTCACATAGGAAGGCGTTATAGCTACAAGATCTTCCTTGTTACAAGAAGACAAGCAACCAAAAAGAGCCAAAATAAAAGCGAAGTATAACTTTTGCATCAAATGGCAAGAGAGGGCTTGGTAGTCATTTCGTCTAATATCTGAATCGCCACTCTTAAGGCAGCTATTCCATCATCTAAGCTAACGACAGTAGGTTGATTATATTGGATGGATTCTGCTAAAGAATTCAATTCGTCTTTAATGGCGTTAGACGGTTGTATTTCAGGCTGTTCAAAAAGTATCTGTTTCTTTCTTCCATCACCGAGCTCAAGAATTAGAGCAAAAGGGTCTTCACCTTCCGCATCTTTCATTCGCAATAATTCAGCTTTTTTATCTAGAAAATCAACGGTAACATAGGCATCTCTTTGAAAAAATCGCGCTTTGCGCATTTTCTTTAAGCTAATTCTGCTGGCGGTGAGATTTGCAACGCATCCGTTTTCAAACTCCAAGCGAGCATTGGCGATGTCAGGGGTATCACTTACTACTGAGACACCACTTGCACTTAACTTAATGAGTTTAGATTTTACCACGCTGAGCACTACGTCTATATCGTGAATCATGAGGTCTAGCACTACAGGAACGTCGGTTCCTCTAGGATTAAACTCAGAAAGACGATGCGCTTCAATAAATTTAGGGTCTTTTAAAAAGGGCTCTGCCACCCGAAAGGCCGGATTAAACCGCTCTACATGACCAATTTGAATCTTAACATCTGCCTCTTTTGCTTTTTCTAGAAGTAGATCGGCTTCTTCTAAAGTATGCGTAACGGGCTTCTCAATGAACAAATGTTTTTTCTTTTCTAATGCCTTCATGGCACAATCGAAATGCGATAGAGTAGGGGTTACAATATCCACCACATCTACAGCGTCAATTAATTCGTCTATAGATGCAAAGCACCTTAAATTCAGTTCTTTGCTGACTTTCTCTGCATTCTCAGTATTCGGATCGTAAAATCCAACAACTTTATATTGATTCGATAATTCACTCAAACAACGTAAATGAATCTTGCCCAGATGACCTGCGCCCAAAACGCCTATGCGCAACATGTAATGGAGGTATTAACTGGGCTAAAATACGGTAGGAATTCTGAATATACCTTGAAAAACTGGCTTTCTTGCTCTACTTTTGAAACATGACAGGGGATACGCTTAGGCATCAAGGAATGCGCAACCGATTGGTGCAACAATTAAAGGCAAAAGGAATTAAAGATCCGAATGTTCTTTTGGCTATTTCCAAGGTTCCTAGACATCTTTTTCTCGATTCTTCATTTGAAGCCTTTGCTTATCAAGACAAAGCTTTTCCTATTGGTGCAGATCAAACGATTTCACACCCCTATACTGTGGCTTTTCAAAGTGAAAGCTTGGCTTGTGAGGCGGGTATGAAGGTGCTAGAAGTGGGAACCGGATCTGGTTACCAATCTGCGGTGCTTCTTGAAATGGGCTGCAAGGTCTATACCGTTGAGCGCCAGAAAGAGTTGTTCTATTCATCAAAGATTCTACTATCTAAAATGAATTATCGTCCCATCATGAGCTATGGAGATGGCTATCAAGGGATGCCAAGTTATGCTCCTTTTGATAGAATAATAATTACGGCAGCAGCACCCAATATTCCAGAGGCACTCTTACATCAACTGAAGGTAGGCGGACATATGATTGTGCCTGTAGGCTTGGAGGAAGCGGAGCAAAGAATGATATTCCTTAGCAAGAAATCAGAACGCTCTATAGAGCGCAGAGATCTAGGTGCCTTTAGATTCGTTCCTATGTTAGAAGACAGAGAGGGTTAAAGCTTGGCCCAAACCACGTCTATAAAGTCGCCTTTTTTATCTTGATATTCAGCCGTTTGCTCAAATCCGTTCTCTTTAGCTAAGTCAGCCAACTGCCTCGCAGAATACTTTTTGCTCGTTTCTACGTGAATGGCTTCCCATGCGTTAAAGTGAACTGTATACTTGCCTTTATCGATCTCATAGGTTCTTTCCTCCTTAGAAATAAGGTAGCTACGGGCTTCTTGTAATACAGGCTCGTAGGTTGCCCAATGTTGAAAAAGAGAGATATCAAAATTTCCGCCTAACTCCTCATTGATCCTTCTAAGTAAATTGAAATTAAA
This sequence comes from uncultured Cryomorphaceae bacterium, assembly GCA_937900215.1. Lineage (GTDB taxonomy): Bacteria > Bacteroidota > Bacteroidia > Flavobacteriales > Schleiferiaceae > RFXV01. The sequence goes on along the minus strand of CALCFH010000072.1, from coordinate 1,552 downwards.
TTCAGCTGTTACTTTTTCTTTATCGTTGTATGCGTTCAATATCCGATTGGGGTCTTTGATTAAATCCAATCCTAGAATGAGTTGATCGCCTTTTTTAAGTAGTTCGTTTAGCAATGAAAAAAAAGCAAGAATGCCTTTTTGAGTATAGTTCCCAAGGTTACTACCCAAGAATAGAAAGAGCCTCTTTTGCTGACTTGAAGGTTCTAATTTTAGAGAAAAGTAATCGCTTGCTATGGGATCGCATGGCAGTTGAGGAAGATTTTTTGCCAATCGCTTTTTTAGTTGATCCAAAACGGCAGCAGAAATATCTACTGGTCTGTAAATAACATCAGATTGTTGTTCCAATAGTACCTTGAGCAAAGTCTGTGTCTTTGAACCATCTCCAGCCCCTAGTTCGATAATTTCCCAAGAGCTGTCTTGCATTTTTGAGGCTATGGCTTTACTATAGGTGGAAAGAACTTCGGCCTCTGCTCTGCTTAAATAATAGCTGTCTAGCTTCATTATTTGCTGAAAGAGCTGGTCGCCCTTTTCGTTATAAAAGTATTTGGCTGGAAGTGTTTTCGGATTTGAGTTTAATCCGTCTAAAACATCTTTTAAAAAGGAAGGCTTGTTCATGCTGTGGGTATTAGCGCTTGCACGGACGAATTCCGGAGAATTGCCAGCGCATAGAAGGGTCGAAGAAGTTGCGATAGGTTTTTCTGGAGTGCCCAATAGGTGTTGCATAGCTCGAGCCTCTAGAAACCATTTGGTTGATCATAAATTTGCCATTGTATTCGCCAACGGCCCCTTCATCTGTTTTAAAGCGAGGGTAGGGTAGGTAGGCTGAGATTGTGTATTCCCAAAGTTTGCCCCAATTGAATTGGCTGCTGCTGCTTTCCCATTCAAATTCAGTTGGAAGTCGATATCCAGCCCATTCGCAGAACGCTGCCGCTTCATACCAAGAAATATTCTGTACCGCTGAGTTTAAGTCTAGGGATTGAAATCCGTTTAACCCAAATTCCTTCCATCTATCTTCTGAGTTTTTCAGCCAATAGAGCGGAGCAGTAATTTTGTTAGAGCGTATCCAGTCCCAGCCTTCTGCTGTCCAAAGTCGGGCGTTTTCATAACCGCCATCCTCCATAAAGTCTAGGTATTCGCCATTAGAGATAAGTTCAGATCTAATTTCAAAGGCATTCAAATACACTTTGTGTTTTCCCTTTTCATTGTCGAAGACAAAAGCAGTTAAGCCCTCATCGCCAATATCGTACAAGCCCTCTTCAATCTTGAGCCACTTTGGTTTAGCTAAGAGTTGCGTTGCCTTTTTAAATTCTGTAGAATACGTTGGTTGGATGGCTTGGTTCCATAGAATAAACTGAATGTCATACAAAAGCAATTCTTGGTGCTGCTCTTCGTGATTTAGTCCTAGTTCAAGTAATTCCTCAAAGGGAAGCAGTTCAGACCCAGAAAGTGAAGAAATAAAATGGTCTAGATGCATGCGGTATTTCAAGACCTCATTGACCGTTGGCCTCGATTGATTTCCTCTTTGATCCCGCGCTACTCGATCGCCAATGGA
>CALCFH010000071.1 GCA_937900215.1 uncultured Cryomorphaceae bacterium | reverse complement strand
CCATCCCGTATGAATATTGGTCAGATCTATGAGACTGTTTTGGGTTGGGCTGGAAAGAAACTTGGTAAAAAGTTCGCAACACCGATTTTTGATGGCGCAAGCATTGACGAAATCAATAGCTATACTGACCAAGCTGGAATTCCGAGATACGGCCACACCTTCTTATACGATGGAGGAACAGGTGAACGTTTTGACCAACCCGCTACGGTAGGTATAATCTATATGCTCAAGTTAGGACATATGGTTGACGATAAGATGCACGCTAGATCTATCGGTCCATACAGTTTGATCACTCAGCAGCCGTTAGGTGGTAAAGCGCAATTTGGAGGTCAGCGATTTGGAGAGATGGAAGTTTGGGCTATTGAGGCATTTGGTGCTTCGAATATTCTAAGAGAACTTCTGACGGTAAAATCAGATGATGTAGTCGGCCGAGCCAAAACATATGAGTCTATTGTGAAGGGAGAACCTTTACCAGAACCTGGAATTCCAGAATCGTTCAATGTACTGTTGCACGAACTACAAGGATTAGGTCTTAAGGTGACGTTAGAGTAATAGACATAGAATAACTAAAAGAAATACTTCGCTTCAATGGCATTGAAAACGAACGATAAAACAACAAGCACTACAGGAGGTTTTAACTCCATCACTATTAGCCTTTCTTCTCCTGAAGATATTTTGGCTAAGTCTAGTGGGGAGGTCTTAAAGCCTGAAACCATCAACTATCGCACACACAAACCCGAGCGCGACGGCTTGTTTTGCGAGCGAATTTTTGGTCCTGTTAAGGATTATGAATGTTTTTGTGGTAAATACAAACGGATCCGATACAAAGGAATTGTCTGTGACCGCTGTGGTGTAGAGGTTACTGAAAAGAAGGTGCGCAGAGAGCGTATCGGACATATCAACTTGGTTGTTCCAGTGGCGCACATTTGGTATTTCCGCTCTTTGCCAAATAAGATAGGTTATCTGCTAGGATTGCCATCCAAGAAATTGGATATGGTTATCTATTATGAGCGCTATGTTGTGATACAAGGAGGTATTGCTACTTCCCTAGAAGGAGGTCCTTTGCAATTTCTTGATTTCCTAACTGAAGAGGAATACTTAGAGATTTTAGATAGAATTCCTCAAGACAATCATTATCTCGAGGATTCAGATCCAAACAAATTCATTGCCAAAATGGGCGGTGAGGCTTTAATAGGTTTGTTGGGTAGATTGAATCTCGATGAATTAAGCTATGAGCTTCGTCACAAGGCCAATACAGAAACCAGTCAGCAAAGAAAGCAAGAAGCGCTAAAACGTCTTCAAGTAGTTGAAGCCTATAGAGATGCCAATGAGCGCATAGTGAATAAGCCGGAGTGGATGGTAATGAAAATTGTACCAGTCATTCCACCTGAATTGAGGCCTTTAGTGCCCCTAGATGGAGGTCGTTTTGCTACTTCTGACTTGAATGATCTATATCGTCGTGTCATTATTCGCAATAATCGTCTAAAGAGATTATTAGAGATTAAGGCACCGGAGGTTATCTTGAGAAACGAGAAAAGAATGCTGCAAGAGGCGGTAGACTCTTTATTCGATAATACAAGAAAGGCAAGTGCAGTAAAGACTGAGTCTAATCGCCCACTGAAATCTTTGTCGGATAGTTTGAAAGGAAAGCAAGGAAGATTCCGTCAAAACCTTCTTGGTAAGCGTGTTGATTATTCTGCTCGTTCTGTAATCGTTGTAGGTCCTGAGTTGTATTTGCACGAATGTGGTCTTCCAAAGAACATGGCAGCTGAGCTTTATAAGCCCTTTGTTATCCGAAAGTTAATCGAGCGTGGTATCGTTAAAACGGTTAAATCTGCAAAGAAGATAATAGACAAGAGAGAGCCTGTTGTTTGGGACATTCTAGAGAGTGTAATGAAAGGGCATCCTGTTCTATTGAATAGAGCTCCAACACTGCACAGATTAGGTATTCAGGCCTTCCAACCAAAGTTGATTGAAGGCAAAGCAATTCAGCTGCATCCTCTCGTTTGTACTTCATTTAATGCCGACTTCGACGGAGACCAAATGGCAGTTCACCTCCCATTAGGTCCTGCAGCCATATTGGAAGCACAGGTATTAATGCTTGCTTCTCATAATATCCTAAATCCAGCAAACGGCTCACCTATTACGGTTCCGTCACAAGACATGGTATTGGGATTATACTATATGACCAAGTCTAGAAGAAGTACTCCTGAAAAACCCATGAAGGGGGAGGGTATGATATTCTATTCGCCAGAGGAAGTAGTAATTGCTTTCAACGAAAAGAAAGTAGACTTGCACGCCATTATTAAAGTGCGTCATAGAGTTGAAGAGAATGGTGGAATTGTAATCCGTCTTATCGAGACAACCGTAGGTAGGGTATTATTCAATGATGTCGTTCCAGTAACGGTTGGATTTATTGATAGTATTCTGACTAAGAAGGCGTTGCGTGAGATCATTTCAGATATTCTGAAAAAGACCAACATAGCCACTACAGCGAAATTCTTGGATGACATGAAGAATCTAGGATTTAGAACTGCCTTTAGAGGTGGACTTTCTTTCTCCCTAGAGAACATCATTATTCCTCAAGAGAAGGATGATTTGATTAAAGATGCAAACGATCAAATCGAGACTATACTTGGTAGCTACAATATGGGTCTGATTACCAATAATGAGCGCTACAACCAAGTCATTGATGTGTGGACAAACACAAATGCGCGGTTGACCGAAAGGGCAATGCATTATTTAAGCACGGATGATCAAGGTTTCAATCCAATCTATATGATGCTCGATTCGGGGGCACGTGGTTCAAAAGAACAGATTCGTCAGCTTTCTGGAGTGCGTGGTCTTATGGCTAAGCCTCAGAAATCAGGTTCAGGTGGCGGAGAAATCATTGAGAACCCAATCATCTCTAATTTTAAAGAAGGTCTTTCTATTCTTGAGTACTTTATTTCTACTCACGGAGCTCGTAAAGGACTTGCAGATACGGCATTAAAAACAGCGGATGCAGGGTACTTAACTCGTCGTTTGGTGGATGTTGCTCAGGATGTCATTATCAATGAAGAAGATTGTGGCACACTAAGAGGACTAGACGTAAGTGCTTTAAAGAAAAATGAAGAAACAGTTGAGCCATTAAAGGACCGTATCATTGGTAGAGTTTCTTTACACGATGTTTACAATCCACTTACCTCTGAACTCATTGTAGAATCAGGCGATCTTATAAACGAAGCAATGGGTAATACCATTGAAGATTCTCCAATAGATTCGGTAGAAGTACGTTCTGCCCTTACTTGTGAATCTAAGAGAGGTATTTGTGCAAAGTGTTACGGAAGAAACCTCGCTTCTGGACAACTAGTTCAAATGGGAGAAGCTGTTGGAGTAATCGCAGCGCAATCCATTGGTGAGCCAGGTACACAGCTTACTTTGAGAACTTTCCACGTGGGAGGAACTGCAGGTAATGTTGCTGAAGAATCCAAAATGATTGCCAAATATGATGGTATCATTGAGGTCGATGAATTGCGTACCGTACAGAGCGAGGATGCTGAAGGAAAGTTGGTTGAAATTGTCATCGGAAGAACGGGCGAATTACGCTTAGTTGATGAAAAGACAGGTATAAACCTAGCAACTTCAGTCATTCCTTACGGAGCTACTATGAGAATAGCAGAGAAGGCTAAAGTTAAAAAGGGAGATGTAATTTGCGATTGGGACCCGTATAACGCGGTAATCATTAGTGAAACTTCCGGAGTTATTGCATTTGAAGATATCGAACAAGGTTTTACATATCGTGTAGAAATTGACGAACAAACTGGTTTCCAAGAGAAAGTAATCTCTGATTCTCGAAATAAGAAGATGATTCCGAGTATCTTAATTAACGACAAGGCTGGTGTCACTCAAAAGCACTACAACCTGCCGGTAGGAGCTCACCTTCAAGTTGAAAATGGTGAGAAAATTAAAGTGGGTAAGGTACTTGTTAAAATACCTCGTAAGAGTGCTAAGGCAGGTGATATTACAGGTGGTTTACCACGTGTGACTGAATTGTTTGAAGCTCGTAATCCTTCTAATCCTGCTGTTGTTTCCGAAATTGATGGAATAGTTTCTTACGGTAAAATCAAAAGAGGAAATCGTGAGATTATGGTTGAAGCCAAAACAGGTGATATCAAGAAGTATCTCATTAATCTTAGCAAACAGATTCTAGTACAAGAGAATGACTTTGTGAAGGCCGGAATGTCTTTATCAGATGGAGCAATTACTCCAAGTGATATTCTGTCGATTCAAGGTCCAACTAAAGTTCAGGAATACTTGGTGAATGAAGTTCAAGAAGTATACAGGTTGCAGGGTGTGAAAATCAACGATAAACACTTTGAGGTGATTGTCCGTCAGATGATGCGCAAAGTAGAAATCAATGATCCAGGAGATACACTTTTCTTAGAAGGGCACTTGGTTCATAAGAATGATTTCATTGAACAGAACGACTGGATTTATGACAAGAAAATTGTTGAAGATTCAGGAGACTCTGATACCTTTAAACCAGGTATGGTGCTTACAACACGTAAACTACGTGATGAGAATTCACTGCTCCGTCGTTCTGACAAGAATCTTGTTGTTGCTAGAGATGCACGTCCAGCCACTGCAACTCCAATACTTCAAGGTATAACGAGAGCTTCACTTCAAACGAAGTCCTTTATTTCTGCCGCATCCTTCCAAGAAACTACAAAGGTGTTGAACGAGGCCGCTGTTGCAGCTAAACGTGATAATTTAGAAGGCTTGAAAGAGAATGTTATTG
>CALCFH010000070.1 GCA_937900215.1 uncultured Cryomorphaceae bacterium | reverse complement strand
TCTTCGTTATAAAAAACACCTTGCCCTCTATTTTCAATTTAGTATCGCTCAGAAGCGAGAAGGTTCTTTTAGGAGTTTGTATTTACAGGATTTGATGGAGTTAGAAAAAAAAAAATTTAATTCTTAACTACTCTTTCTTGATAGACACAAGTATCGGTGGTTACATTCAACATATACACACCTGAGGCCAGGTTAGTTAGGTTGATGTTTGCTTCGGCCAGACCTTCAAATTCTTGGCTGAATAACAATTTTCCGTTCATATCCAATAACTCAAGGCTTGCAGCTTCGTTATTCAAACTTACGTTCACAATGCCTTGTGTTGGGTTTGGATATACCGTGATGCCATTGCCGCTGAGGTTGAGACCATTTCCAGCTTCGGCTGTTTTGGCACATCCGCCTGAACCATTGTAGAATCTGCGCTCTGTGCAAGTTACGGGAGTGTTGTAAATCATGCCATTGTCGTTTACACGAGCAAAGACAGCAAACTCATAGTTTGCAGAAGGATCACAACTTCCAGTAAAGTTCACTGTAGCAGAAGTTCCAGAGGTAATTAATGAGGTTTGTCTCCAAGGAGCACCCACATTTACTTGACGATATTGCATTCTGTAGCCGATTAGGCTAACTCCCATTCCAAGGCTTGGAGCAGTCCAAGAACCTACAAAGGTTACTTGATTGGGCTTAGCTAAAGTAAAATTGCCTGGAGTGTAGGGAGAACCTACAGTGCTAACCGATACACTGGCTGAATCTGAACAACCCGCAGCATCGGTAACCACTACTTGATAGGTTTGGCCTTGCTGACCATAGATGAAACGAGTGGTTTCACCTGTATTCCAAAGGAATGTTTTGGCTTTAAATCCACCATTTGCAATGGCTTTAAGTTGAGCCGAATCACCGGCGCAGAAAGGATCTATTAATTCAATAGCGTTCACAGTCATAGGCTTACAATCTGCAGAGAAAGTCATTGGGCAAGAGTAGTAGAAATTTCCATCTACCCGCGCACCCAAGCGTACTTCATTGTCTACACCGGGTCTCTTCGCTAAGAAGTTCTGGTTAGTAAGGGAAGTGTTTGTCCAAGATTTAGGCGTAAACCAAGTATCTGTACCCACTTCTCTAGTCTGAAGAAGAAATAGATCTCCGCCGCTAATAGAGTATTGCACATTGTATTGAGCAGGAGAAGAAACAAAGTTTACTCCAGAGATGCTCATTGGAGCAAGGCTGCAATTCTCAGTAATAGCCACATTGTCAATAAATACATCTATATCCTCATTGCTCACTGTGCCTTCGGCATAGAAACCAATTTTAAGATTGCCTGAGTAGCCGAAAAGAGGAATCGATACAGGCCAGCTCAGTACAGCTGCAGGCTTATTGCCTTGATGAACCATATAAACCACATTAGAACGGCTCCAAGTAACACCATTATCAGTAGAAACAACCACCATTACGGTATCGTCTACCCCCATTATAGCTTCAAGTGTAGAAGAATTCCATTCTGTCATTCCCATATCAAAGCTTAGTTCGTACACAGATCCGTTGTCTTGAACAACAATGGTTGGGCTGAACATCCACTCATACCTTCCGGTTGAAAAAATATTCATACTTGCGGCTAGGTCGTTGGTTACAAAATCGTTGTTGAAGGCTCCATCAATCCAGTTGGACGAAGCCCCTGTGAAAGTGGTAGAATCTGTGATTCTTCCATTTCCTTCTGACCAAGAAAATCCTGAGTTGAAATCTTCAAGATAGTCGGGAGCAAACCAGGTTTGGAATTGGGCAGGACCTACCATCCAGCTGGTATCTCCGCTTGCACAGATTTCACCCACAGAGACTTGATACAAAGTAGAGTGTTCTAAAGAAGTGAGGGTAAGGGTGTCATTGGTTGCTATTGCACTTGAAGACATTCCGCCATTGGTTCTGTATTGCACAACCCAGTTGCTTGCAAGTGTATCCCCAGCGATCCAATAAACCAATGCAGACGATTCGCTCGTAGCTACAGAGCCTAGGTTTGAAGGAAATGCACAGCTTGAAGGAGGCGAAAGAGAGAGAATGTGTACAGTATAATCTTGGGTTTCTCCCCAACTATAAGTTCCACATGGCATGGTAGAGGTAGCAGAGCCACCTTCCATTAAGACCACACGCATTGTATAGTCTCCCGTGTAGCCATACACGGGCATAGTAATAGGGCTGTTCAAATTGGTCGTTGAATTTACTAAGCCAGAAGCCACAATTTCATTGGCATCGTCAAAATCCAGATCGTTGTTAAAATCAATGTACACCTGTGAATAGGCATTATATGTACCTCCGCAGCTAGCATACTCAACGCTTATCGAAGAAGAAGTTCCGAACTGAAGGTTGAATAAAGGGGTTCCACGTAAATCGGTATAGCTTGCACAGTTTGCTCCACTTACTACGGAATCTCCATCCATGGCAACCATGCCAATTTTAGAGTCAATGGAAGAAGCAGAACCCGATGCACAATAGATGCTTAGGCTTGTATTACTGTTGTAAGATGTGTCTCCCCCCCCGCAAATGGCTCGAACATAAATATCATAGATGTTTAATGCGGCAAGGCCTGATGCAAGGTAGAAGGTGTCTGTTACAACGGTTCCTAATCCGATAGGAGCAGCGGCACCCGAAGGCACAATATGCACATCCCACATAGTTTCAGAACCACCTGCATTCCATGTTATAAGTCCGGTTGTGCCTGAAGTTACGGAGGCAGATACGTCTTGAGGAGGGTAGCACGGCAATGGATTTGGGTCTACCAGCGCGGGGTTTTCTTGAATGCCAACATCGTCTATAGCGAGATCGCCTGTAAATCCCCCACCGTTTGATCCCCTAAAGCGCAGAATTACGGTTTTACCTACGTATGGAATTAAGTTGGCTGTTTGTTGAAACCATGTATTTCCCTTATCTCCTTGAATTGGAGGGGTTAGGTCATAAATCCATTCGCCATCTACAAAAATGTCAACATGTAGCTCACCAATAGAACTTCCATATGCATGGTACCAAAACGATAGTTCTGGCTTGGTTGCTGAAGATAGATCAATGCAAGGCGTAAGAGCATAGGCATCATCGAATTGACAGCCTGAGCCGCTGTTGCCAGAAGTCTCCATGTAGAGGTACTTCCCACTTCCTGAAGTGTGGTCGAAAGAGGGTCCTGTTCCTCCTGTTCCTGTAGCGCCTGAAAAGGTTCGCCATTCCGTAGAATCGCCCTTTTCATAATCGAAGGGCACATTAAACCAGTTTTCTTCAAGGGTGCAAGAATAGCCGGTGCAATCCCAAGTGGTTGCACAATTGGTAAATGCATCAAAAGTTTGCGAGTATGGATAGGTTGCAGTTCCTCCAGAATATATGGTAATTCGACTGATCGCCGTATCGTTTGTAGCATTGGCATCCATCGAATTAACCCATGCCTTTAGGCTGTAGTTTCCCGCTGAAAGAATAGAAATACCGCTTGAAAAGAGATGTTCGCCATACGCGCCTGAAGCAACTAGACCATTAAAGGTTTCTGTCTGAATACTTCCTGAGTTCAATTGATAGCTTACAGAAAGGGAAGAAAGCGAACTCACTCCGTTATTCAAAAATTGAAAGCGCACATTGTTACCGAAAGGTGTATAACAATCTGGATAGTAGCCCGAAGGGTGCGATGCAATGGCAGTAGCTGAAACTTCAAGAGGCACACAGTTTTCATCTCCTGGTGTTTTCTTTAAAGAGTTTGTCCGTCTTCCTTTGGCATTATTTGTACCCAATGCGCGAACGGCAAAATATTCATTTGAATTTGTACTTACACCGTAAATAGTTTTGTTGGTGCCCGAGCTGGTTCCTACAGATGTCATGTATTCTGTTCCCAACTTAAAAACTTCATAGGCTGTCGCGCCTGGTACAGCATCCCAACCTAGCTTCAAAGAATCTGAGCAAGACCAAATCAACACTACATTCGTCGGAACGCCAATAATTGAGAAGCCTTCTGAGCTTTGGTCGGCAAGGGATCCTCTTTCTACTCGAATCTTCAACTTTCCGCTGATTATACTCGGAACAGTCCAATCGTAAAAGCGACTGCCGTTGGCCAAACCACTCGCTATGGGAATCCAAGTATATCCATTATCCGTAGAATAAGAAAGATCAAAAGTTCCGGTAGTATTGCCATATGAATCCCAATAGATCCGTTGAGTTTCTCCTGCCACCATAGATTCGCCACCTATGGGATAGGTTAGGGTAAGCTCGTCTTCAAGAAACTCGTAAACTACAAAATACGATTGCGGTCCTTGAGGAACAGAGAATCCAGTCACTGTGATGGAATAGCTACCAGCGGTTGGATTATCTATAGTTACCTGCTCCATATTATTGAGGGCATCAACACCTCGTGTAGCATTGGCATTCAGGTTGGTAGCATTAATAGTATGGTCTAAAACCCAAGGATTGTATACTGTTGAATTGGGGGCGGTTACGGTTAAGTTTAAATTATTGACAAGGGCAACAGAAGAACCAACTGTACCTTCATAATCCATCCAATAAAGCATAACGCGCACTTGCTTAGTGCCTACTGGAATGTTTAGAATATGGTTGTCTACTGCTCCACTGCTAATATTATCAGCAATAATGGTGTTGTTTGCAATAGTTTCATACGCTCGACGCAAGTTTATACGACCATAACCGTATTTAAAATCGGGCCCTGGGTTTCCTAAATCATCGGCTGTATTTTGTAGAATGCCTTTAATTAATCCAGAGTTGGGCAAGACTCCATTTAGATCAAAATAGGCGTGATATAATTGACCAAAGCCACCCACCACATTAGGACAAGCGAATGAAGTTCCACCCGGACCAACCGCACAGATATCTGGCTTTATTCTTCCATCTGGTGCAGGACCCCAACTACTAAAACCCATCAATTCATCATTGGTATTCAGGGCTCCAACAGCAAGTACATTTTTCGCTTGTTTACTATCTCCTGTAATGGTTCCCCAAGAGGCTCCAGCACCGTAACCGCAATCTGTAGTTTGAATATTTCCAGCTGAATAGGCAATCATAAAACTAGGATTGTTGTAAATCAAGTCGTCATTTGAACGGCCGCTCGAGCCATAGGTTCCAATATAACAGCCGAAGCCATAGGAATTATTTACCGCAATAGCATTGGTATTATTTACCAAATAAGAGAAACCTCCAGTGGTAGAAATTACATTTGACCCGAAGGCCATACCCGTGTTGGAGGGGTTGTCATTTCCATATCCTGCCATTCGCCAAGCAACACCTGTTTTATGGCTTGATGCCGCCGCTCCAGCATCCAAAGAATAGTCTAATCGCCCTTTAAAATCATTGTGGATACTAGGGTCAACAGTGCCCCCCTCTCGAACCGCGAGGGTAATTCCTGAACCGTCAAAGTGTAAACCTCCAAGCTGCTCTGAAGCCAAATAATTGGCCCGATGATTATTTCTATCTTCTACAAATCCACCTTCAAGGTTTGGTTCAGGTGAAATAGGTTCAATGAATTGGACATACGGCAAATTGGCCAATTCTTCAATTCTTGAAATGGGAACTACCATCTCTTTTGCACTAGAAATCTCATTATACTCTATAATTTCATAGCCTTTTTGACTCAAGTCAGACTGAATCTTTTCAAGTTTAACTGTGGGATAGAATGTAACCCATACTTTGAGATTTTCTCCCACTTGAATATGGCTTGGATATTCTTCCAACTGCAAGCTTCTTGATAATTTGTATTCCAATGGAACTTCTAAAATGGCTCGGACATTGTAGTTTCTCAATTTTTGGATGGCGAAGTTTTCGTCGAAACTTGCCAACCAAGCATAATTGGGTAAGTATGCTATCAGCTCAACCCCTGAATTTTTTAAAGCTGTTTTTTCTGCTTCGTTCGGATGCGAATAGAATTGAATAATCTTGAATAACTGATGATCAAAAGCACTACCCTGGAATTCCATTGTTTCGGAATAATTGGCTGGAACAAGCATTGGGGATAAGCCAATTTTAAAATCGTAATTAGATAATTCTTGGCTAAGACAGAAGAAAGAATTAGAAATCAAGATAAAGAGACAGAGGGTACTTTTGATTTTCATCTAGATTGGATTTGATAGACTGGTTTTGTAAACCTACTGATTTCAATGTAGAAAAGAGTAATATACAAGTAATTGTGAGTGGAAAGGCTGAATAAATCATCATGAATGAATGCCATTGAAGCGATGAGAAGAAGATTCTAATTGGCTCAGGAGGAAATAGTAAAATAAGATTGTGCTCCATGCTCCTTAGTGTGTGCCAGTCAATAATTAAGCCGACTTGCAGCTTGAGTAAGTGAATACAATTCTCAGCAGAGCGGTTGGTTACAACTCAATTGGATGAGACCTAATTTACGCAATAAAAAAAGCGGCCAGGGCCGCTTCATCAAGTTTTAAGACTAACTAAACCAAGCCAGAACATCCTCCAAGCTGAGGGCGGGAACATCCAACTTTTTCTTCTTTCGGAAACCATTTAATTGTTGATGCACCTGAGTGTGTTTAAGAACTTTCATTTCTTCAACAGTTCCGTACAATTCGGCTACCACTTCCAACCAAGCTTCGGGAACACCCAACGACTTAAAATCGCCACCTGTGTTTGCAACAGCCTGAACTTCTGGTCGCATTTGTGGGAAGAAAAGAACTTCTTGTATACTGGTTTGCCCTGTGAGTAACATAGTTAGTCTATCCATTCCTATCCCCATTCCCGACGTAGGCGGCATACCAAATTCTAAAGCCCTTAAAAAATCTTGATCAATAAACATCGCCTCGTCGTCTCCTTTTTCGCTTAGTGCTAACTGCTGTTCGAAGCGCTCGCGCTGATCTATAGGATCATTGAGCTCAGAGTAAGCATTGGCAATTTCTTTACCGTTGATCATGAGCTCGAAGCGCTCAGTATAATTTGGGTTATCGCGATGTTTTTTACACAAAGGCGACATCTCTACAGGATAGTCGGTAATAAAGGTAGGTTGGATGTAATGCGGCTCGCATTTTTCACCAAAAATCTCATCGATCAACTTGCCTTTTCCCATGCTATTGTTGGTTTCAATACCCAACTTAGCACAAGCCTCCCTTAACCCAGCTTCATCCAAAACATCAATATCAAAACCGGTATGCTCTAAAATAGCGTCGCGCATACTTACCCTGGCATAGGGTGCCTTGAGACTTATTTTTTTTCCGCCAACTTCAACATCTGTATTGGCATTTACCGCCAAGGCTACAGACTCCAGCATTTGTTCAGTAAAATGCATCATCCACTTATAATCCTTGTAGGCCACGTAGATTTCCATGACAGTAAACTCCGGATTATGAGTACGGTCCATGCCTTCATTGCGAAAATCTTTGGCAAACTCATAAACACCATCAAACCCGCCAACAATTAGCCGCTTTAAATACAGCTCGTTGGCAATGCGCAAGTACAGCGGAATATCTAAGGCATTGTGGTGTGTTAAAAAAGGCCTAGCCGCAGCACCGCCAGGAATAGGCTGAAGAATAGGCGTTTCTACCTCCAAATAGCCAAAGCCATTGAAGAAATTGCGCATAGCTGTGAAAATGGCACTTCGCTTCACGAAAGTGCTCTTCACCTTGTCGTTTACAATTAAATCAACATAGCGCATTCGGTACCGAAGCTCCGGATCGCTAAACGCATCGTGTACCTTTCCTTCCGAGTCGGTTTTTACAGTAGGTAAGGGTTTGAGAGTCTTACTTAGTACAGTTAAAGTTCTAACCTCAACAGAGATTTCTCCTGTTTGAGTTCTAAATACTTTGCCTTGTACACCAATGAAGTCGCCCATATCCAGAAGCTTTTTAAATACTTCGTTGTAATGGGTTTTGTCTTCATCCGGACAAAGAACATCTCTATTTATATAAACCTGAATTCTTCCGGTATGGTCTTTTATTTCTGCGAATGAAGCCTTGCCCATAATGCGTCGGCTCATCATCCTACCAGAAATAGTAACCTCCGATTTATTTTCTTCTAAGCTTTTGTTTTCTTTAATCTCTTTCGCCGTGTGTGTAACTACAAATTCGGCTGCAGGATAGGGGTCTATTCCTAATTTGCGCAGGCTTTTTAATGCCTCTCTTCTCAATAATTCTTGTTCACTCAACATAAAAATCAGCTAATTGGCCGCAAAGATAAGGGTGGCTGTAGGCTCGAATGCATTGCGTAGATTTGAAGCTTATTAATTTGATGAGTTTATACGCCATGATGAAAGATTTAATTGCTGCTTTTCCAGACCACCTAGAAGAAGGATTGAAAATTGCGGAAAGAGCAAAATGGAAAAATCCGGCTAAGAGATTTAAGGCTGTAGTGATAACCGGATTAGGTGGTTCAGGAATTGGTGGTAGCCTGGCAGCAGAGTGGATGTCTGCCTCAAGTCATACGCCCATTTTTGTAAATAAAGATTATTATTTACCCGCTTTTGTAGATGAAAACACCCTGGTCATTGCCAGCAGTTATTCGGGCAATACGGAAGAAACCTTGGCGGCTCTAGAACAAGCCATTGAGCGCAAGGCTGAGGTGGCCATCATTACTTCGGGAGGAAGAGCACTTGAATTGGCAACGAAGCATAATTTTAACGCATTTGTGGTAGAAGGAGGCAATCCGCCTAGGTCCATGCTGGGTTATAGCATTACAGGCTTACTGTCTTTTCTAGATTTCTACGGCCTTAAAACGCCCGATTATATTGCTTCTTGGAAAGAAGCCATTGCAGGCATGCGCAAGGATATAGATGCTATACATTCTCAAGCCAAAATATACGCTGAGCAATTGAAAAACCACTGTGCTGTAGTGTATTGCACAGATGGTTTGGCCGCCATGGGCGAACGCCTGCGTCAGCAATTAAATGAGAATTCAAAAATGTTGGGTTGGTCTTCGGCTATACCCGAGATGAACCACAATGAGTTGGTTGGATGGGCTGGTGGAAACCAAAGCTTTGCTGTAATTCTATTGAGAAGTGATTTTGAGTACAAGCGGAATGCCATCCGTGCGGATATCAATAAAGACATTCTACTCAAAAGAACCCCTACCGTATTGGAGTGGAAAGCACCCGGAAGTTCACTTATTTCTCAGAGCTTATACCTCAATCACCTAGGAGATTGGGTTTCATACTATCTGTCTGAAATTCATCAAGTAGATATTATGGATATCAAAGTAATTGATTTTCTGAAGGCTGAACTGGGTAAAATCGGATGAGAAAACCCCTCGTTAAGGTCGTTGATTTAGGGTGGATTGGCTTTAAGGAGGCCTGGGATATCCAACAACAATACTTTGACGAATTAGTGGCTAGGAAACTTGCCAATCGAGATAAAGCGGAAGAAGAGAAAGAACCGCTCGTTCATTATTTGCTGATTTGCGAACATCCGCATGTTTACACTTTAGGAAAGAGCGGAAAGGCCGAGCATCTTTTAATTGATCAGGCAGAGCTCGAAAGTATGGGAATTGAGTTTTTACCAATTAATCGCGGTGGAGACATTACTTACCACGGTCCGGGACAGATTGTGGGTTATCCTATTTTAGACCTCGACGATTTCTTTACGGATATTCACAGATACTTGAGGTGCTTAGAAGAAATAATCATTGAGGTGCTCCATCAGTATGGACTCAAAGCAGATCGGTCGAAAGGAGAGACGGGTGTTTGGTTTGATGCAGGAACTGAAAAGGCGCGAAAGGTTTGTGCAATGGGCATAAAGGCTTCACGTTGGGTTACCATGCACGGATTTGCACTCAACCATTCTGTAGATTTGAAGTATTTTGAGTACATTGTACCTTGTGGAATTGCCGATAAGGCAGTTGCCAATATGGCTCAAGAATTAAGTACTCTTCCCCCTAGACAAGAAGTGGTTGATTCTATTCTCACTCAGTTCGAATTACAATTTAATTGCATATGCGCAAAGCCGTAAAGTGGGCTTTTTACTTTAGTTTAAGTCTAAGTCTTTTAGCAGTTGTACTGCTTTGGACAACCGATTCTACGTATTTAATAAAAGGAATAAAATCTACCTATCTCCGTGGGGCAAAATCGGCAGAAATAGACGATCATATCTATTTTGATCTTCGTCAAATTGAGGCTTCTTCATCGCCACAAGACTTGTATGTACATTCAGAATTGAATAAAGAGCCACTCACTACTGAGCTCAGGAATATGTTGGAAGTGACGCGAAGCGTGGGTTTTACTGTATTAGTCAACGACTCATTGGTTCAAGAACATTATTGGGGTGGGTACAATGAAAAGTCTCAAACCAATACCTTTTCCGCCAGCAAAACAATCGTAACTCTTTTGGCAGAAAAGGCCATCGAGCAAGGCTTTTTGAAGGGATGGAATCAAAAAGTAATGGAGCTTATCCCGGAACTAAAAGGAACGTATGCGGGAGATCTTGAGCTTAAGCATCTCAGCACCATGACTGCAGGTTTGAGTTGGAAGGAGCATTATAAAAGTCCTTTTACACTTACAGCCAAAACCTATTATTCAGATCATTTAGAGGAGGTTATGCTTTCAGAGGTAGAAGTTTCAGAAAGGCCGGGTGAGGTTTATAACTATCAAAGTGGAAGCACCCAGTTTTTGGCAATCTGTGTAATTCGTGCCACAGGCATGAGTCTGTCTGAGTATGCATCCAAAGAATTTTGGCAGCCGATGGGTGCGCAAGAGCCTGCACTTTGGCAACTCGATCATCCAGATGGAATGGAAATTGGCTATTGCTGCTTCAATACCAATGCGAGAGATTTTGCGCGTTTCGGATTGTTGGCATTGCACAAAGGAAACTGGAGGGGCAATCAGATTTTAGATTCTAGCTTCTTTGAGCTCGCAACCAAAGGCTATAAATCAGATCATTACGGCTATTCTTATTGGATAGATCAAGAGAGTCACGGTACGCCTGTGTATTATATGAGAGGAAGAGAAGGGCAATATGTAATTGTTATTCCAGAGCATTCTATTGTGATTACCCGATTGGGTTTCCGTTATTCAACCGAAGGCAAGCCACACAAAGACTGCTTTCATCTATATGTAAACGAGGTTTTAAAAATGTACGGCAAATGAGTTCAGCACTTCATCATTTAGATTTATCATCGGTTCTTTTCTTAGATATAGAAACGGTTTCAGGCTTTTCATCCTATGCCGATTTAGATCCTGATTGGCAAAAACTCTGGGAAGATAAAACACGTTGGCAGCGAAAGGACGAATTCACAGCGGAAGAATATTACCCGCAAAGGGCCGGTATTCTGGCTGAGTTTGGTAAGGTTGTCTGTGTCTCTCTTGGCGTATTTGAGCGTGCCCATGGCCAAGGACGAGTGTTTCGGTTGAAGAGTGTTTTCGGAGATAATGAGTTGGAGCTGTTGCAAGAGCTTGCCCATATTCTAGATAAAAATCCAGACTATCGACTGTGTGCACACAATGGAAAAGAATTTGATTTCCCTTACTTGTGCAGAAGGTTTTTAATCAATGGATTAGATCTTCCTAAGGTGTTGGATATTCAGGGTAAAAAACCTTGGGAAATTCACCATCTCGATACCATGGAATTGTGGAAATTCGGAGATGGAAAGCATTTTACCTCTCTGAAATTACTGGCAAAAGTTTTAGGTATTCCAAGTCCGAAAGACGATATAGATGGAAGTCAAGTTGGATCAGTATATTGGAATGAAAACGACCTACAACGCATAGCGAAGTATTGTGAAAAGGATACCTTAACTCTAGCTCAAATACTTTTGAAAATGCGTCAAGAGCCTATTCTAGATGAATCGGAAATTAAGATCGTATGACCGAGCTTTTAAGGCTTGAGAAACTGAGTATTTCTTTCGGAGATCAAGAGGTCTTAAAACCTTTAAGCTTTAGTCTATCACAAGGCGAAACCCTAGGATTGGTGGGTGAATCTGGATCTGGAAAATCGCTTACCGCTTTGGCTATAATGCGATTGCTCTCTTCCAAGGCTTTGGTAAAAGGCAGCATTATCTTGCATACTCCAGAAGGAGAGGTGGACTTAAATGGCTCCCAAAAAGCAACGGAAATACGCGCTCAGCGCAAGCACTTGGCCATGGTTTTTCAAGAACCCATGACCTCTTTAAATCCTGTTATCCGTTGCGGTAATCAGGTTTTAGAAGGAATAGACCATCCAACCAAAGAAATGGCCATTCATGCCTTTAAAGAAGTGCAACTGCCTGATCCTGAAAGAGTATATAGGTCTTATCCGCATGAGCTTTCAGGTGGACAAAGACAAAGGGTAGTCATTGCCATGGCGCTTTTGAGAGAACCACTGCTGATGATTTGCGATGAACCTACTACTGCTTTAGACGCAACGGTTCAGAAAGAGGTTGTGCTCCTTCTCAAGCAACTTCAGTTGAAATACGGAATGGCAGTGCTTTTTATTTCTCACGATCTAGGATTAGTGCAGGCTGTTTCAGATACAATTTGCGTGTTGAGGAAGGGAGAACAAATGGAGTATGGCAAGGCGAAGGAGGTTCTTGAGAACCCAAAGAATAGCTATACGAAGGCACTGCTAAACAGCAGGCCTTCTGCCTATCCGAACGCCAATAGATTGCCTGAGTTGGAAGCAATACTGAATTCCAAAGGGAAAATTCAAATCGACGATAAGCTTGAAGTGAAGCTTTCGGAGGAGGAGAAATTATTGGAAGTGCGCTCCTTGCATTTTACGTATCCAAATTCTAAAACCAGGGTCCTAGAAGACATCCGTTTTGATCTCAGGAAATCTGAAACCTTGGGTTTAGTGGGCGAATCCGGATCTGGAAAATCAACACTAGGACGCCTTTTATGTGGTCTGCTTTTACCGGATGATTCGTGTGATATTTTGTTCAAGGGGCAGCCATTGTATTCAAGTTCAAAGAGATATAGTCGCGAAATTCAAATGGTTTTTCAAGATCCGTATTCAAGCTTGAATCCTAGAATGTCGGCAGGGGAGGCTATTATAGAGCCTATGCTATATCATAAACTAGTTAAGAACAAGGCTCAAGCAAAGGATAAAGCCATCCACCTACTTGAAAAAACAGGGCTTAACGCCGAAGATTACAATCGTTTCCCACATACTTTTTCGGGAGGGCAACGCCAGAGAATTGTCATTGCGCGTAGTTTAGCATTGGAACCAGAACTGCTCATTTGCGATGAATCAGTTGCGGCTTTGGATGTATCTGTACAATCTAAAGTTCTGAATTTGCTCAAGGACTTACAAGACGATTTCAAGTTTTCTTGCCTATTTATTACACATGATCTATCTGTAGTACAGTTTATTAGCGACCGAATTATTGTCTTGAATAAAGGTAAAATTGAAGAAGAGGGTAGAACCGCTGAGGTATTGAGTAAACCTCAAAGTCTTTATACTAAAAGTCTAGTGGAGGCTGTTTTTCACTAGAATTTTACGTTTAATCCGAGGAATACAATTCTTCCCATTATTGGGCCCCAAACTACCGTTGCATCAAAATCTGGACTGAATGGATTTTCTGCATTGAGTACGGGTTGATCTTGCACAAACCCCAATAGATTTTCAGCCCCTAAATACCACTCCCACTTTTCCTTGAAAGTCTTTTTAATTTGTCCGTTAAAGAGAGCAAAAGAAGGCGATTGATTGTTTCGTTCGCCTGTTGCGTTTACGGGTAATCTTTTTGGTCCAACCCATTGGGCAGAGAGATCGAATCCCCAAGCACTGCGTGTTTCATAGAACCAGGCAATAAATCCTCTGTGTCTACTAATGTATGGATCAGCTAAATAGCCAGAAGAATATTGGCTGCGTGCATCTGTGAACTTATAGGCCAGCCGCATGCTCATTCTTCGTTTTATCTCAAAATCCAATTGGGCCATAGCACTATGGCTTTCGGATCGGCCGTTGAGGTTTGTAAAACGAAAGATATTGCTCGCCTCGTCCATATCGGTAATTTGCCTATTCCCGAAATGGGTAAAATAATAGTCGACCACTATGGTAGCGGGCCTATAATTCAGCTTAAAATTCTGTTCTACAGAGAATCCGTGATTCCAAGCCTGTTCGGCATTTAAGCGTCGCTCAAAAAAGCCAAGAGAAGAGTTGGGATCAAAAAGCCTGGAGGAGGCCAATAATTCAAGGTTTTCTAACCAAGGAAGACTGGATCGAAAACCAGAGCCAGAACTCAGACGAAGGCTGGTGTTTTCAGTAGGATTGTATTTAAGATGCAGGCGCGGAGAAATACGTGTACCAAAGAGATTGTGAAAATCGGTTCGGATACCGGCAAGAACATTCCATTTTTCAGAAGGAACCCAATTGTATTCCGCGAATATTCCTGGTGTGAATTCTTGCTGAACACCTTGATAATTGGCGTTGAAATCATTGAATATTTGGAGGTAATTATCGTATTGAACGTTCAATCCGGCTTTCCAAGAATTAGAAGATTGGGTAGAAAGATGATCGAATAGAAGCTGTAGAGAGCCTCCATTTTGCACGGCGTCTAGATTTCTGCTTCCAAATTGGGCATCTTGTTCTTGATAGTGAAAGTCTCCAATAATACCCAAGCTATTATTGGGGTGTTCGTTAAAGATTCTTCCAAGTTTAAAGAATCCATTTCCGCCTCGACTTTGGCGCTCCATCTTCCAATAGGTTGAATTATCGAGAGGAGTTTGTCCGGCTAATTGGTAGTCGTCTACAATGCGAAATCCAAATTGACCTTCCCAACCGGAGTTCCCTTGGAACTTCCACCTGTGCATGAGACTGGCCAAATGACCCTCTGGCATATCAAAGAAGCCATCTTCATTGCGATCAATAGCAATAGGATTTGTACTAAGATGGAGGGAAGTAGAAGAGCTCCAGTTTTCTGTTACGGCATAAGCAGTGGTGTAATTGGCTTCCAATCTTCCAGTTTGATTGACATAGAAATTAAGGTGATTGCCTTTTTCTCCTTGAGGCTTGCGGAGTTCAATATTCAATTGGCCTGAAATACTTTCATGTCCGTTTGAAACACTGCCAATTCCCTTTGAAAGTTGGAGGCCATCCACCCAAGGCCCAGGAATATAGGCCCAGCCGCGGCGAATCTGAATGCCCCGTAGAAACGGAATGAGTTCAATTTGGGTTTGCATATACTTGCCAGAAAGGCCCAGCATTTCAATGGTGCGGGTGCCCGTAACGGCATCTGCAAAAGCAACGTCTATAGAAGGATTGTTTTCGAAGCTCTCGGATAAATTACAGCAGGCCGCGCGGCGAAGTTCTTTCGGACTGATTTCATAGACCAATCCAGCTGCTTTTTTAGACAATCGGATGGCATCTGCAGACTCTACAATAGTTATTTCGTTGATGGTGAGTGGCGAAAGAACAAAGACAACAGACTTTTCCTCTCCAAGCTGAGCAGAGTCTGAGTAGAAGCCCGCGAAAGAAACCTTCAGCCACTGACCCTTTTGGGCATCAACCAGATGAAATTGACCATTGAGATCTGTTAAACCAATTCCTTTATTATCTAAGAAAACGGCCGAATTGGGCAAAGCCGAAGAACCTTCTGGATAGTGTCCTTTAACAGAAATGTGCCACTGGGCAGAAGTGGGCAATTGCCAGAGGAGTAGCGCTAAGAATAAAAACCAATTAAGTGAGCAATTGGATTTACTTATGGGCATCAATAACTTCTTGTGAGCGGTATTTACAGCAGGCGTTAAGGGCATTGTAGCACTTATCGTTAGCCTTAGTTTCGCCTACATCATGACCGGCATCTAGAACCAACTTTTCAATGGCAGACCATTCAATTTTCTTAGGCTTATACACCACCAATAATTCTTGTTTCTCAACACTGTATTCTGAAAATACTACACCTTTTACATCCAATGCAGTTTCTATCCTTTCTTTGCACATCTCACAAACGCCAGAAACTTTAATGGTTTTTTCAATCTTTCTTTGGGCTTGACCTAAAAAGGGTAAAAATGAAAGGAAGAGAAGAACAAAAAGCTTTTTCATTGTTAAACGAATTAGATTGCAATATTACGTGTTTATTATTATATAATGCAGAGAATAGGGGTTTAGTATAAATGATCTTTTATGAATAAATCATTGGTTTTGAGGGTTTTTTTGGTGTTGTTGGTTTTTTGCAGCGCTTTTTACCTTGCTTATCGGTTTTTGCAACCAGAGTTTAAGTCGCTTCCTTTTTACGATCCGGCCGATGTGAATCCTGATTTGGTTGAGCCAGCTATTAGGGGCGTAGGAAAAGGACATACAATTGCAGATTATAGTTTAACAGATCAAAAGGGGGAAGTATTTCAAAGTAATAGTATGAAAGGAAAGGTTTGGATGGCAGATTTTTTCTTTACTACTTGTCCGTCTATTTGCAAGAATATGGCAGTGCAGAAGCAGTTTCTGCAAGATGCTTTTGCAGACCAGCCCTTGTTTCAAATAGTGTCACACAGTGTAAATCCAGAAAAGGATTCGGTTTCTGTCTTGGCTGAATATGCAAATTTGAACAATGTTGACTATACAAAGTGGAAGTTGTTAACAGGAGAGAAAAGCGATATATATACCTTAGCTAGGACCTCTTTTTTAGTGGCAAGAGCCCCAACGGAGAGCATAGAACACGATTTCATTCATACTGAGAACTTTGTTCTAATAGACCAGAAAGGAAGAATAAGAGGCTTTTACGATGGAACTTCTGAAGAGGCTGTTAAACAGCTTGTTATAGATGCCCAGTGGTTATTGAAAAGGCCTTAAAAGAAATTGACCACGCTTGCGACGTGGTCAACTCTTGAGAAAAACTAAAACACAAAAATGAAAAACTTCTACACGAGCTCTTCGTTCTTTCAAATATAGGAGAAAAATCCACTTCTCAAGTCAATTTTCAACAAAAATCGCAAAAGACTAAACTAAATTGTAGAATGAAGCCACCCAAACCAATAAACATTATAGGTCTACAAATAAATTTAGAATGGGAGAACCCAAGTGAAAATGTGCGCAAGATTCAGTCATGGATTGAGCCTATTGAAGGGGCGGATCTGATAGTACTGCCAGAAATGTTTTCAACGGGATTTAGCATGAATGCCAAAACCTTCGCATTTGAGAATGAAATTGTGTTGAACTGGATGAAGGAATGTAGCCTAAAAAAGGGCTTAGCTCTTTGCGGAAGTCTGAGTATTGAGGAGAACGGAAACTATTTCAATCGCTTTTATTTTATTGAAGGAGGAGAAATCAAGCATAGCTATGACAAAAGACATCTATTCAGTTTAGCGAAGGAAGAAGATGTGTATTCTGCTGGTTCTGAACGTCTTATTTTTAGTTTTAAGGGTTGGCGCATTTGCCCACTGATTTGTTACGATTTACGTTTTCCGGTTTGGAGTAGAAATAGAGAAGAGTACGATCTTCTTTTGTATGTTGCGAATTGGCCAGAGCGCAGAATTCTTGCGTGGGATACGCTGCTTCGTGCTAGAGCGATTGAAAATATGGCCATAGTAGTAGGAATCAATAGGGTAGGGTTAGATGGCAATGGTATAGAACACTGCGGCCATTCTGTAATAATTGATGCCATGGGCACAACCATAGCTCAAATAGAACCCTGGAAAGAAGGTGCTCTAGAGGCGGAACTAACGAAAGAGGGAATTGAAAAAGCTCGGAAAAAATTTGGATTTTTAGAAGACAGAGATGACTTTATTTGCCCGGGTTTGCCTGAGGTGAAGGAGTAGGTTTTTCTTCCTCTGTTTTTTCCGGCAGAATGAAATCACTTTGTGTTGGTTTCCAGCTGAGTTCAACCTCCCAATTGGACTTCAACGTAATTTTTTCTTCGTAGTAAAAAATGCGCTCAGGCTGTTTGCGCAAATGCCATAGACCGGGCGACCATTTTCTATTTTGGTCTTTGTCTTCCACTAATTTCATCTGATATGTACCCGCTTCCAAATAGGGAAGATCCAATGCTATTTTATCCTTAAACGGAATGGATAAGGAAAAACTACCCGACTCTTTAGATAATTCAAGAATAAAATTTTCATCCCATTGAGGATCAAGAATGATGTTCAAATGAGAAAAACTTTCCGAGGTGGGTATCTTGTAATTCAGCAACAGAGTATCATGCTCTAATCCGCCTAAAAAATCGAGTTTGTTTGGCTCTATCAATACCTCCGCCCCAGCATTTTTACTCTGAACCAACAAGAAAGGCAAGGCATGTTCTAGTTGATATAGTTCAGAAGCGGGCATTGCTTGCCAAGTAGTGTCTTTGCCTAAAATCACCCTGGCGAAAGTATTTTTCTTGATTTTAAAGGGAAAATTTGCCTTCAAAAAGAGCGTGTCAATAGGGCGGACAAGTTTGGGTGAAAGTTCAACTTTGGGTTTAGGAATATCATAATTTCTTTTAAAAATCAAAGTAGTATCAATGATTGAGTCGTTGATTCCGAATAGAATTCGAAGGCTGTCTTTCTGAAAATCATTGAGGAAAAGGCTAAAAGTATCGGTTGCTGTAGTTGGATGGATTAAATGGTTTGTAATGCTCGAATCTAAGGGTGGAAGAAATTGATAATCAAAGCTTTTTGCTTCTCCTCTTAAAACAAATCGAATTTGCTTGTATTTATCGTGTCCGGCTTGTCTTAAAAAAGGATCGGTTGGTTCTGTTGACAGTCTAAGGTCAATCAACGGAATAGAGTCGGTATGAATTAAACTCGGATGAAAAGCCATAGATTCTTTTGAACGTTTGTACTTAAAATCGCCGTCTTTGTCATCTAAGGCAAAGCATAAATAGCTGCCAGGACGCATATAATCTATCTCAAAATGGCCTTTTTCATTGCTGATTGTATAGTATTGAGGCTTTAAATTGTATGGCAAGGAGTCAGAAGGTCTAAAGAAATCTTCTGTTCCGAAAAGCATAACGACAGCTTCTTTTTGCGGTTTATTGCTGATGCCATCCCGTATGCTTCCAAATACTTTTAGCGAATCAATGAACGTTCCTGTTGAAAAAATATACTTGAATTTGTTCTGAACATTTCGTTCTCTAAAGTCCTGAATTGCCGTTCCGAAATTGATGGTATAAGTGGTAGACTCTGCAAGCGGCGACTCGATTTTTACCTCCAAACTCTTCCCTTTAACATTAATAATGAGGTCTTTGTCTAAGGGAGGGGAGATGTATATCTGCTTCTTTGCCTCTTTCAATTCAATGTACTCATCGAATTCAATAACAATGGTGTTCGCAATGAATTGAGTAGATAAATTTTCTGGAATACTACGAATCACTTTTGGAGGTATGGTATCCTTTTCACCTCCATCTGGCCTTCCTTGAGAAGCACAACTATAGCCAATAAAAAAGAGACTATGCACAAGGAACCAAAGTAAAAGGAGCTTCCATGCAATACCACTATATGTTAAAATTGTTCGCAAGGTTTGATTTTGGGCAAAATTACATCAAGAAATTGCCTAACATTGGAGATTGAAAAATCAAACCATGAGACTATGCAATTAAAATTACGATTTGCTGTCAGTTTACTGCTTTTAAGCTTTGCTGTATCGGCTCAATATTGTATCACAGGAGTGGGCCCTACCACTATATTTGATACGGATATTGAAAGCGTTTCTCTAACTGGAGATAACTTTTCTATAAGCAACTCGAATACTTGTCCGGCTGTTGTGGGCGTGACAAACAGAACGGCCATTGACTCAGCAGATGTAAGCTTAGGTACTTCTTACAGTGCCCAAGTAGTTCTTGGAACCTGCAACGGTGGTGTAGCGTATTATACAAGCGTTGCTCAAGCCTGGGTTGATTGGAACCAGAACGGAACGTTTGAGGCGTCAGAGTCTATCGGAACTGCCAACGCACCCAATTCCCTTCAGCCATTAAGTTCAACTTTTTCTTTCACCGTACCTACCAATGCTGTTTTGGGTGAAACTAGAATGCGAATTGCCAATGTTGAGTCGGGAATCCTTCCCTTATTGCCTTGTGCGGCTTTTACATATGGAGCGGTAGAAGATTATAAATTGGTTGTAACCAATACACCGCCTGCTTGTCCGGCTCCAAGTACGCCTCAATTGGTATCTATAAATGATGTGAGTGCTACGCTTTTTTGGACTTCCTTGGGAACGAGCTTTAATTATGAGTGGGGTCCAGGTGGCTTTAGCCAGGGAACTGGAACATTTGGAACTACTTCAAATGACACTCTCAGTATTACTGGTTTAGCGGCTCAGACATCTTATAGCATTTATATTCAGAACGATTGTTCTGCATCAGGATCAGGCACCTCTCAATGGGTTGGTCCATTTAACTTTACCACTTTGTGTGCCGCCGTTCCGGCTCCATTCACTGAAAATTTTGATGGAATTCCGGTGGGCACATCGATCATCGGTTGCTGGCAGATTTTCGAAAATAATGGTGGTTTCTTCAGTGCAACTGCGGAAGTTGTTGATGGTGTCTTTGGTCCAGCGCCAAATACATCACCGAATCACTTGCAATTCTTTAATGGATTTAGCAACAATTGTTACTTGGTTTCTCCAATTATGACTGGTTTAGATCAGAATTTGTATCAGTTTCAATTTGCTGCAAACGACGATGGAACTCCCCTAACCTTTCAAATAGGTACACAAGCCAGTCCGAGTGACACAGCCAGTTTCAATTCTTTGGCAACCATTACAACCACAGGAAGCTATGTGCAGCATACAGTCTATCTTGTAGGCATTCCGGCTGGCCATCAGCATATTTCAATAAAGCACAGCTCACTTTCTACTTTTCAGAATTTGTATTTTGACGACATCAATTACGATGCGGTTCCAAGTTGTATTCCTCCTGTAGGTATTACAATTGGTTCTTTGGCCAACACGGCAACCGTTAATTACAATTTTACAGGTGGATCTTCAGTGAACTTCGAGTGGGGTCCTGCTGGATTTAGCCAGGGTACTGGAACATTTGGAACATCGGGTTCAAGCCCGATTTCAATAAGCGGATTAGCGCCAAACACCTCATACAGTGTCTATTTACAAGGTGATTGTGGTACAGGCGGCTTATCTCCATGGGTTGGCCCGTATAATTTCACTACTCCTTGTTCAACAGCTTCTCTGCCTTATTTGCAAGATTTTGATACATGGCCACCTTCATGTATGACTACCACAGGTGGAATCCAACAGTGGTCACATTTTGGTAGCGACTATGCAAGAGCAAATTTCTGGAGTTGGACAAACGGTCAAACAGCCTTGCTTACGACGGAGCCAATATTTATAGATCAAGATGCACAAGTTTCTTTTGAATGGTCTCACCAATATCAGACCTTCTATCCGGATGATAGACTAACGATTAGAGCAAGAGTAGTTGGAGCTGCTACATGGGATACATTAGTGAACCTTTCGGGTCCCACTTTTAACACCCCTAATAGCGGACCTACTACACCAGGTGACTTCAATATGGAGATTGCCTACTTAGACCCTGCTATTTATACAGGTCAGAATGTTACAATTCAGATGTTCGCAAATTCTGGTTTCGGGCCGGATGTATTTGTGAATGACTTTAAGGTTGAGTACATTCCTTCTTGTCCTCCTCCATTACAACTGGGCTTAATCCAAGCTCAAGGTTTCCAAGCTACGGTTGGATGGGCTGGTTCGGGCTCTGCTTATAATATTGAGTGGGGTCCAGCAGGTTTCGGACAGGGTTCAGGAACTGTTCTAAGTAGCACAGCAAATAGTGTTGTGATTACTGGTCTTGCCCCAGTTACATGTTATGATGTATATGTTCAGAACGATTGTTCTGCAGCAGGGGGAGGAACCAGTTCATGGAGCGGTCCGTTTAACTTCTGTACCTTAGTTAGCTGTCCAGCTCCTACAGCTTTGTCTGTTTCTCAGAGCACTACAGACGCAACTTTCAACTGGACAAGTGGTGGTGCAACGAACGTAAATTATGTTTTTGGTCCAACCGGTGTAACACCAGGAACTGGAACTATAATGAATACTACTGGTTCTTCGGTTGTGATAACTGGTTTGATGCCTTCAACTCCCTATACATTCTGGGTTAGAGATAGCTGTGGTGCTGGAGATGTAAGTGCATGGACAGGTCCGTTGAATTTCAACACTCTTTGTGTTCCTGCCAGTATACCTTATTTGCGCGACTTCGACGGAGCCAATTTCCCACCACTTTGCTGGGATTTGACAGGTGGTTCACAGGTAGTGAATCAGAATTCATCCGACTACTTAGAAGCTAATTTTTGGGGTTGGGTTCAGGGTGAAGATGCCTTTGCCACTACGGAGCCAATAACGATTAACACTAATGCTAGAATTAAATTTAGATGGTCGCATTTATATAATGCAACCTATCCTTTAGATCAGATGATCTTGCGTGTAAGACTGGCAAACTCATCA
>CALCFH010000069.1 GCA_937900215.1 uncultured Cryomorphaceae bacterium | reverse complement strand
AGTAGGGCTCTTCCATCCCAAAAAAATCCTCTGGTATTATAGGCCATATTGAATACGGCCATTGCCTGCCTTGCCCCTTTAAGACCCAATATGCCAGTAGAAAATTGTGCCGTATCCGAAAAGGCATTGGCTTGACTATGGCATGTTGCACAAGAAATACTATTGTCTGCACTCAGCCGGGTGTCGTAGAAAAGCATTCTACCTAGGCGAACCTTTTGCTCCGTAAGCAAATTATCGCTTGCTATGGGTGGAGGCGGTAAGGTGCCATGGTTCAGGATATAGGGAGTATTGTCGTAAGTTGCTGAGGTATGATTGTCTAGGCTGTCTTTTTTGCAAGAAACACTTCCCACCACAAGGCAAAAAATACAATAGACTTGAGCTGTACCTTCATCAAGAAACGATGAGTTTTATGTTTTTAAGAATACGGTTGGACGTATACACCTGAACGATATAAATTCCTTTGGGAAGAAATTCCACTTTAATTTCATTTCTGGTGATTTGAAGGGGTACTTGCTTACCTGTAATATCGAGTACCCGAATGCTTCCATCTACGGGGAAATTGTGGATACGCACCACTTCTTTGTTCGATACAGGATTGGGACTTAAAC
Source organism: uncultured Cryomorphaceae bacterium (assembly GCA_937900215.1). Classification (GTDB taxonomy): domain Bacteria; phylum Bacteroidota; class Bacteroidia; order Flavobacteriales; family Schleiferiaceae; genus RFXV01. The sequence continues at coordinate 2,220 of CALCFH010000069.1, read as the reverse complement.
GGATATCCAAAGAAGGGCTGGATTCTGGAATGCCAACCACGGCACCATTACCTTCAGAAGACTTAAACACTTTGGTGCTGAAGTTTTGAAGAAGGCTACGGGCGAGAGCAGACCCACCATGAATAATTACCCCAGAACTTACATCGATTCCATTTAAGGCTTCTGTATAATCTGCATTTAAGGAAATTTTAATGTCTGTTCCATTCAGAATTCCAGAGGTTGGAATGGTTTGCGTGAAGTAATTCTGGTTGTCTAATGCATGAAACTCATAGGTCTGATTGAGTGAAGTGCCTGATTTTCCTTCCATAGCCACAAAGCGATAGCCTGCAGACCAGCCCCAATGCATAGAAGGTGATTTGGGTGCCAAAGGATGATTGGCTGGATAGGTGGAAGGGTCTAGATTGTTCCTAGAAGGATCTACACCAATTCCAAAACGGATGGCTTCAAGATTGCTAATATTGAAACTGCCTAGGTTTTCCAACACTCCCGAAGAGGCATTTACTAGAATGTATTTATCGGTAACCGGAGTAACGGTTCCTCCATCGTGAATTAATTCAATTTTGGAAACATAATACTCTAATCTGCGAACGTCGAAATTGTTGCCGAGATCATTGGTGGCGGGACTTTGCATGGCAAATGCTTGTGAAGCCAACCTATGGTTTATCTCTAAGCTAATATTCTTCTGAGCCCACAATCCCAGGCTGGCAAGTATGCTTAAAACGAGTAAATATCTTTTCATAAAAGAAGTGTTGTGTCTAACAATCAAATATACACATATGCCAGCGGAGGGCGAAGCGACTTAGTTTGCGATTGAAAAGAAATTGTTCAGGCCTTCTTGAACCCATTCATTAAGAAGAACGAATGGCCTTAGAATGATAGTTTTTAGAATGTGGACCTAAGAATATGCGCGCATAAATGCGCACAATCGCAATTCCGTCTAGAACAAAACTTAGGGCAATGATAATGGCAAGACCTATTTCGTTTGGATTTATATGACTGAATATCAAATCTTCTCCAATAAATGTAGGGCTTATTGGAAAGCCAGATAAACCAAGGCAGGCAAAAAGAAAGGCCAAATAATCTCATGGCAGTATGTAGAAGTTTACTTCCCGCAAACCGTTTATTATGATGTATTGTAGAGAAATAGTCTTTTTGGTAGATAACACCCCATACTGTAGATGGGGTATGGACTAGGGAAGGCAGAGCACCTCCCACTATACAAATGGAGGCAGGTGAGAGATTAAAAAAGCGATACGAGAAAGGAGGATGTAGAGTGATTTATTTAAAAGAGCTAGAAGCCAAAGGGACTTGGTGGGATGATTGAGCTAGGGTAAGGGTTTGAAGGGAGAAGCGACCAAGGAGCAGCATTGCATGTACTTGAGCCGCCGATTTTTTTGTGCCCAATTTAGTTGCCATTAAAAGCTTGTCAAAATGGAGAAAAGAAATCATAGGATTCTATTTTAATGAAGAACAAAAAAACCGCCCCCGAAGCAAATCGAAGGCGGTTGAGGATCCATTCATAAAGAGACGATTAAGGCATGGTAGCGGCATCGCTTGATGGATTGCCTTTATTGGGTGTTGGATTGCCTGTATTCGCCTCATCGGAGCTTTTGGTAGAACTGCTTCTGACTTTGTTGGTGCGGCGGTGTACCAAGTAGGCCGCATAAAAAGCAGGCTGTGAGAGTGAGTAGGTTCTAAGAATCGCATCTAAGCGTACAGTTAAAAGCAATTTAATTTCTTGCCTTAAGAGAAGTGCTTTTTGACGTAAAGCAGCAGCATCTGTTCTACGACCTATAGGGAGATGGTTCTCTCGTGAAAAAAGAGCGTTGGCTTCGAGCATATCTTGAAAGATTTCTGCACCGTTAGACATGGCCTCGAAGTCGGTTTGATTTTCCGTCATAAGGCGAATGAGCACATGGGCACGCACTATTCTATCTTCTAAGCGAGACTGAGTCAACTCGCTGTGGGTAATATGGGCTTGATGCGCCAATGTGGGATTGTTTTTTTGCAGAGCAAGCGACTTTAATAGTCCGGAGAGCTGCAAGAACTTTTCGGCAATAGCCACCATAGCCTTTTTCTTTTCTGCGGCATAGGGTTTACGCAATTGGGCAATGCTTTGGTGCACCTCTTCGAGCTCAGCTTGTTTCTGCCTTAGTGTTTCTAAGACTTCATTGGCCTCGAGATTGTCTGCGAAGACCGCTTGCTCTTGCGTGAGAAATT
>CALCFH010000068.1 GCA_937900215.1 uncultured Cryomorphaceae bacterium | reverse complement strand
GATCAGGAAATTCAATTAAATTTCCATTCAATTCGAATGATCGAAGATTTTTTGTTTTTGAGCTACGGATTCTACCCATTAGATCCGATTATGTGATAACCAATGAGAACAAAGACTTTAAGTTTGTATACTTAATAAAGTATAAAGGCATTAATGTGTTTATCGCATCAACGGAATTAGAGCTAAGGATTGATCACAGTTTTTCTGATATTTATGAGGTCAAGCGTTCAATAAACAAAGGTAACTCCAGATGTTTTGAGGTATACCACTATGAAGTAGGCTCAGCCGTATTTAGAGTTGATTGGACAGCAATCTTTGGAAAAGAATACTAAATGTTGCCTGTCCACTCCGGCAATCCCTACCAATACTTCCACTACACCGCCTGGGGCGAAAGCTTCGCTCAAGCCGAAGCCACCCAAGGCAGCTTTAGTTCTAGCTTTCGGTTTAATGCGAAGGAACTGGATGCTGAGACTGGGAATTATTATTATTATTATGGGGCGAGGTATTATCATCCGAAATGGAGTGTTTGGCTTTCGGTGGATAGGTTAGCCTCGAAAGGACCAAGTTTTACACCTTACTCCTTCAGTCACAATAATCCTGTTATGCTGGTTGATCCGGATGGGAATTGGCCTTTTTGGCTTGGAGTTACAACTACATACAGTGAGGCGCGAATAAGCTTAGGGGCGGGCGTACTAGGTGCACATGCAGTTGTTCAATCGGGTGTAGCAAGAGATGAAGTGGGCAAAACTCATTTTACGAATAGTACGAATGTGGTATTTAATACCTTAAATGATAAAACGGAAACTTTAGCCTTGGGGGGAATGATTTCAGTAATGGGAGGTGTTAGTCAGGATTTTGATACAGAAACCTATTTAGGGCAATCTTTTGAATCTTCTGCCTCTGTTACTGCTGGTGCCGCTTATGGTTGGTCTGTTTCTGTTTCAGCGGGTGAAAGAGGAGTTGGTGTTTCAGCTGGAGCGGGATTGGGTGCAGAAGTGACCAAGTTTCCAACAGAAACATTGGAATCTATTTCTCTATCTTGGGATGAGGCTGATCAAGTAGATACCAAGGCGACAAGAGGAAATACCAAATGGCATGTTGGTGAAAAGAGAAAGCTAGACGTTGGTACAGGTACATATGTGGGTAAAGTATCCATTGGTGCAGGTAAAGATAGAGTTAACACCGATATTTTAATTTACTCAAGGGACGGTAAAACCTGGATGTCAAAGCAATATGAGAATTTGGCGCGAGAGGAAGAAGGCCTTTAAAACATAGAGAAGAATGAAGCCAGTAGAGAAATTAAAAAAGTTGTTTACCAGTCCTATTTTTCTATTGATTTTAGTTTCGGTTTGCACCTATGCTTATTTTAAATCGAAGGAGAAATCGCAGAAAATTGCCAATGGTTTTTCAGCAATAGCCTGTGCGGACTCTTCTCAAAAAGTGATTTCCACCCTTAGATATATTATTAAGGAAGAGGATCCAGAAAAATACTTGTTGTTGGTAAAAAAATCTATAGATAGAATAGAATTCCCTGCAAGATTGATACCCAATAATACCTCGGTAACGGTTATAGATACATTAGAGTCACATCCTGAGATAGTGCAGATTTATATTCACCGAGAATATTCCACAAGTGTTAATCCAAGAAACGAATATTTGTGGATATGGGAAGGTTACATATGCAGATAATTAGAATTTAGATGATTATTAAAGAAATCATGGTCAAAGTGCTTAGATTTCTATTTAATAGGGGTGTGCTTGATATTTATTTCTTTGGCCCTCTCATTCATGATTTACTCAGATTGGAATTAAAAAACGCTCATTCTGACCGAAATGGAGTGTTTAGCCTTCTGTGGCTGATGGTCTGAACTGTGATGAATAGGATTAATTGATAGGCTGTGATTGAAGATGGGTATACATATTTAGAGATAATGTGCGAGCTTGCCTTTTCCACACAAATTGAAAGTAGATAGCTTTTCCTTTAGAAAATGAGAAAGAATCACCCCAATTACCTAGGCCACAACGAGCTTATAACAGACCGCTCTGGCAATCCCTATCAGTACTGCAGGCTTCATCTAGGATTTGGATTTCTCGTGGAGGCTTTTAAGTGAGGTTAGTTTTCTACTTTTATGCTGCCTGAGCAGGACGAAAGTGCCAGTTGGTGATCCAGAATTTGGAATAAACAAACAAAATTTCATCAGCTAAAAAAAAGCTGCTTAGCTTTGTTTTTATGGATATGCAAGCAGAAAAATTAGGACTTATTCAGTGGTTGGCGCAATTAACTGATGAAAGCATGATTGCCAAAATTAAGGCTCTACGAAGTGAGCAAGAGGATTGGTGGGATCAAATTACTGCTCAAGAAAAAGCAGAAATAGAAGAAGGGCTGTTGCAAGCGGATAAAATGGAGGTGAAATCCCATTCTGAAATCCGTAAGAAATATGAAAAATGGCTTTAGAAATCGTTTGGACGACAAGGGCTGAAAGGGAGTTTGAAAAAATCATTGCGTACATAGAAGAAAACTGGACCCAGCGGGAAGTACAGAACTTTGTCCGGGAGTCATTCCGTTTTTTTGAGCTGTTGACCGAACACCCGGAGATCTTCGAAAAGTCAGATAAACAAAAGAATGTGTACCGTGGCCCGATGGACAACCACAATATTTTGACCTATCGTTTCAAGCGAAGAAAAAAGCAGATAGAATTGTTGAACATACGTTCTGCCAAGCGAAAGCCTTGAAAAAATAACAACTTGGAACAAGGGAGTTCATCCTTCCTTGTCGGCAACAAAATCGCCAAGGTACCTGGCTGCTTTTTTAAGACTGTTTGAAAGTAGATAGCTTTTCCCTTAGAAAATGAGAAAGAATAACTCCGATTTAGCCCACAACGAACTCATCACCGACCGCTCTGGCAAACCCCACCAATACTTCCACTGCACCGCCTGGGGCGAGAGCTTCGCCCAAGCCGAAGCCACCCAAGGCAGCTTTAGTTCAAGCTATCGGTTTAATGCTAAGGAATTAGACCAAGAGACGGGCAATTACTATTATGGGGCGAGGTATTATCATATGAAATGGAGTGTTTGGCTTTCTATGGATCCGTTGGCTTCGAAGTATCCAAGTATGTCGCCTTATGTTTTTACTGGGAA
>CALCFH010000067.1 GCA_937900215.1 uncultured Cryomorphaceae bacterium | reverse complement strand
TCTGCGGGAGTATTAGAAGTTCCCCCACAGCCCGCACAAATGGCTTGAGAAATAACTCCATTCTCGCTAAATCTACTGGTTCCTCCATCTACATGCTCGCCGGTTCCAATGCCTCCAAAGAAGCTGGCATACAAGAGCTTCTTCCACTCACTATTTAAGGCCATAATATAAAAGTCGGCCCCATCGGTTGTGTCTTGATAGGCATCTGAACTCACCTCTAGGTCAAAGGTTCTACTTCCAGAAGAAGCCAGACTTCCGCCCCAACCCGATAAGTAAAGAACCCCACACTCGTCTATTCTAAAGGCTGTAGGCGCCAGGTCGTATGAATTTCTTCCACTTCCAAAAAGAGTGCTTCTACTTAAAACAGAAAGGTCTTGAGAATAGAGCTGTAAAAACTGACGGGCATTGGTTTGATGAAAAAGGCTGGAATCTGAGATGGGCATTCCTTGGTCTGATTGACCAAAGATGGCTACTTCACCAGCTGGATTTAAATCGAGTAAAAAGGAAATATCCCTTCCAATTCCGCCAATAAAAGTAGAAGACAGCAAAGTCGCATTTGCTGCATCCAAACGGCTAATAAATCCATCTGCCGTTCCACCCAAATAATTCTCATTTAAAGCACCCGTAGTGGTTGGAAATCCACTTCCTCTGGTAGCACCACAAACATAGAGTTCCGTTTCAGTATCGTTTAAAGCAAGGGAGAAAGCCGCATCGGGAAGGCTTCCACCCAAACAAAATGACCAAAGAACTTGGCTTAAGTCGGCGGAAAGCTTAAATACAACGGCATCTTGAGAAGAACCACAATTGCCAAAAGAAGAAGAGAGAGAAGGAAAATCAGTTGATACAGAGCTGCTGGCCACAAAGACTTCGCCCATGCTATTCACCAGTATATCTCCACGAGAGTCATCTCCGTAACTGTTTCTAAGCAAAGAGTTTAAGCCATCATTTCCCTGTCCACCCACAAAAGTAGAGGCCAACAACTGAGTGCCGTCTGCGCTCAGCTTGCTAATGAAAATATCTGTGCCTTGGGGGAAAATACCTGCGGTTCCAGCCGTGTTTGTTCCGCCTCTAAAAACGGTGTCGAAGGCCGTATTTGAAACAGGAAAATTGGCAGAGCCTGTGGCCCCCATAATGAGCAATTCTTCTCCAAAAGCGATGAGTGAATGAGGCTGTTCTGCGCTCGATCCACCCAAGAAAGTAGCGTACAAAAGGTTGGTTCCGGTAGAATCGAACTTCATAATAGCCACTTCCATCGCCCCTTGAAAAACGGTGTCTATGGCACCAGGCGTAATGGGAAAATCGCTTCCAAACACCACTCCACCAAGGTATAAATTACCGCTAGTATCAAAGGTTGAGGTAAATCCCCAATTGTCATCTTCAGAGCCACTATAGGTGCTAAAAACAATTCTTGGATCTAGAATAAGTTGCTTACTTGAATCGTAACTCCCGAGTTTAAAATACATACTGTCTCCCTTCAGCTCGAACTGACAACGCACCGTATCGACTTGTCCAAGGCTATTCATCTGATATGCAAAAGGCTTTTGTTCAATCAATTGGCCAACCGAGGTTTGGGCAATCCAATTTCCAGATTCATCGATCCACAAGGCATTGGCACCCTCCCACTGAATGACTATTTGAGAGGGATTGGCAAAAGCTTCTACAATAAACTCATACTTAAAACCCCAATCTCGGTTGCATCTTAAATGGATGCCTGGGTAAATAGAGGGAAACTCTATCTCCTGAAAAGATTGAATGCCAGTGGCATTCAATCCTTTTCTAAATACATTCTTATATGATTTTAAGGGATTTCTCTTCTGAGGTTTTTGGAAGTGTGCATTCACAAAGTTCAACTGTACCGTATGGGCTCGAAAGCGAGGAATCTCTGCACGCTCTCCATGTTGATATTGATGGTATTCTTCAAACTGACCTGAAGGAAGACATTGATAGCTAATGCCTTTAGTCTGCAAGTACACCGCCGACTCTGGCAATCGGGTTCTAAAAAAAATAGATTCGTCGAACTGTCCCTTATTTTCTTCAAAACCAGAAGGATGCTGTCCCGAAGCCCTTGGCGGGAGCAGTGTAAAAACCGCAACGAAAAGAAGAAGAAGCTTGGGCATAGCCGAAAGGTACAATGAGGAATTCTATTGGCTTCTAAAAATGTGAGAAGGCTGCTGCCGAATGAGGCAACTACATGGTCTCATCTATTTCTACCGAAGCTTGGCCCTGTGCCATAAGAAAAGCCTTTAAGAAATTGTCTATTTCTCCATTTAAAACGCCATCGGTATTGGAGGTTTCCTCCGCCGTGCGCACATCTTTAACAAGTTTGTATGGATGAAGCACATAATTGCGAATCTGAGAGCCCCACTCAATTTTTTTCTTGCCTGCTTCAATGGCTGCTCTTTTCTCATTTCTGGCCTGAATCTCCATTTCGTATAAGCGCGACTTAAGCAACTGAATGGCTCTTTCTTTGTTTTGAAGTTGAGAACGCGTTTCGGTATTTTCAATCACAATTCCAGAGGGTTTGTGTCTTAGTCGAACGCCTGTTTCAACCTTGTTTACGTTTTGTCCACCCGCGCCCGAAGAACGGAAGGTATCCCAATCAATTTCCGACGCATTGACTGTAATTTCAATGGTATCATCTACCATGGGATAAACGTAAACAGAAACAAAAGAGGTGTGACGTTTTGCGTTGGAATCGAAAGGCGAGATGCGAACTAGGCGGTGGACGCCGTTTTCTCCCTTTAAAAATCCGAAGACAAAATCGCCTTCAATTTCTAAGGTAACCGTTTTAATACCCGCCACATCGCCGTCTTGATAGTTCATGGTGCTCACCTTATGGTTGTGACTTTCGGCCCACATGATGTACATCCGCATCAGCATAGCGGCCCAATCGCAACTTTCAGTGCCTCCAGCACCGGCTGTAATTTGAATCACCGCATTGAGTTTGTCTTCCTCTTCAGAAAGCATATTGCGGAATTCTAAATCTTCAATGGTGTCTTCGCATTTTTTAAAGAGGATGCGTATTTCCTCATCGGTCATTTCACCTTCCTTGTGAAATTCCACACCCAAAATGAGCTCATCGTATTGATTGGATGCACTTTCAAATCCGTTTACCCAGAACTTTAAGCTACGGATTTTCTTCATCACCAACTCGGCCTCTTTGTTGTCTTCCCAGAAGGAAGGATCGCTGGTTTTCTCTTCTTCGTTTGAAATTTCCAACATCTTTTGCTCTAAATGCAAGTATGATTTCAGTGAAATCAAACGTTCTCCTAGCTCCTTAATTTGCTCTGATGTGATCATTTGGCAAAAATACTCGGTTCAATAACATCAAATGGATTCGTACAGAATTCTAAAAAACAGATTTGTTGCTTATTGCGGAAAAGGACCGCGGTACATGAGGCAAGGAATAGAATTCCAAAAGCAATTGCGGTGAAGGTTCAAAAACAAGAGCTCATTGTTCTTGTCTTTGTCGGCGTAGACTTCAAATTTTAAGAGCGGTTCTTTAATCCATTCATCCAAACAACCGGCATCTATGGCATCCCAACTTTTGCTGGCCACTTTGAACTCTTTCTTCCATTCCTCTATTTGAATGTTGTTTACTTTTTGGCTGTCTACCAGACAGTAACTACCCACCGGAAGCTCAAATTCTGCCAATCCGAATTCATCTGTTTTTATCTCAAGCAATACCTTTTCAGAAAGGATGTTTTCGTTTCCATTTCGGATGTATAGAGTGTAGTTCTTCAGAGGTGTCTTGGTTGATGCAGCCTTAACATCTTCTGGAGAGGGCATCATTCCACCACAAAGTTCATAGGTAGAGGTAAGTTTTATAGATCTCTTGAAACTCGGTTCTGCGGGTTGTTTGGTCTTGCACTGAAACAAAGTCAGAGTGGTCATTAAAAGGAAGAGTAGTTTTTTCATTTTTTTATTGATCTGGATTCTAGGATTTTACTTTTAACTCTTTTAGAACTTTGGCTGGTGCAACGGCAGTAGTGATAAAGTCTCTTTCTAAACGCAATCCTCTTGCGGGGGAGTATTCTCTTCCATAAAAAATAATTTGAAGGTGCAATTTATTCCAAAGCTGTTCTGGAAAAAGTCTTTTCGCATCTTTCTCCGTTCGCTGAACGGAGCTGCCATTGCTCAGGCCCCATCTATACATAAGTCTATGAATGTGGGTATCTACCGGGAAGGCAGGGAAGCCGAAAGCCTGACTCATTACTACAGAAGCCGTTTTATGACCTACTGATGGCATCGCTTCCAACGCCTCAAACGAAGCCGGAACTTGTCCGTTATACTCATTGAGAATAATGTGTGATAAACCGTGAATTCCCTTGCTCTTCATCGGCGTAAGTCCGCATGGACGAATGATTTGAGCAATTTCTTCAACAGTAAGGCGAGCCATGGCTTCGGGCGTATCTGCCTTTGCAAAGAGAAGAGGAGTAATCTCGTTTACCCGTTTGTCTGTGCATTGTGCCGAAAGCACAACCGCAACCAGAAGCGTAAAAGGGCTGTAGTGCTCTAACGGAATGGGAACTTCTGGATACAGCTCCTCCAATGCGTTGATAACGAACTCTACCTTTTCTTTCTTAGTCATTAGTCTTTCGAGCGAATTTTGAAGTAAAGTTAAGTCTCAAAAAGACGGAATAGCAACGAATGAAATGAACCATTTCTAGTTTTGCGGTTTATTTGTAAAAAAGGAAATATGACACATTTAACTATTGGCGATGCCGCCCCTTCGTTTGAAGGAAAAGATCAATCGGGTAATTCCATTTCACTTGAGCAGTATAAAGGTAAAAAGCTGGTTTTGTATTTCTATCCAAAAGACGACACACCGGGTTGTACAGCAGAGGCTTGCGATTTCAGAGACAATGAAAACGCCTTAAAGGCAAAAGGAATTCAAGTTATAGGTGTGAGTGCTGATTCAGAAAAATCACACGCCAAGTTCAGCGTGAAATACGATTTAAATTTTCCACTGATTGCCGATGCAGACAAGAGCATTATTAACGCCTATGGCGTTTGGGGAAAGAAAAAGTTTATGGGTAGAGAGTACGATGGAATTTATCGCGAGACGTTTATAATTGATGAAAATGGAAAAATAGCCGAGATATTCACCAAGGTAAAGACAAAAGAAGCCACTGCTCAGGTGTTGGCAGCACTGGGTAATTCTTGAGGTTCATCATCAAAGTCTACCCTTTTTAAATCCAACATGAGCAATAAGGCACTGAAGCCCCAAACGGCTAATGAAGTCTTATCGTTGTCTAAGAAGTTGTTCAAGAACCCGTGAACCCAATAGGTAACTAAACCACACATGGCAGTGAGGGCATACATTCTAGCCTTTTTACTGGCGCTTTGGTAATAGACCCGAATGCCCGTTCTCATCATTTGATACACCAATAATAGGGTTAGCAACAATCCGAATACCCCTTGTTCAGCCATGGGTCCGATGTATTCGCTGTGTGCATTGCCCACATCTCCGTTATTGGTGCTGATTATTGTTTTTTCATACGGCTTTTGATACGGCGCATAGGTAAACTGATAGGTTCCCGGTCCAAAGCCCATGAAAGGACGCTCATTGAACATTCTCATTGCCGATTTCCAGCGGTTGATTCGCTCTAGGTTGGAAGCGTCGGTAGAGATGTTGGAAATAGACTCTACATGCTCTCCGAGATTATCGCTCGAGTCTTGATTATTCTTTTCTAGAGATTGGAGAAGAGGCTGAAGATTAACCGCGATAATTAACAACACAACGGCTGTTAATCCCCAAAAAGTGAACTTATTAATTCTCAAATACATTACAAGAGCAACCAATCCGGCAGCTATAACACTCACCCAAGCCGCTCGAGTATACGACAGAATTAATCCGCCAAAAAGAACAACAAAGACCCCAAGGGCTAAAGCCTTCCGATTGATGTTTTCTTTCGAGACAAAGGCAAAGGCAATCGCTGCAGGAGCATACAGCGCCAAGATTGCGCCATAGGCCGTATGCTCTTTTATAAAGGGATAGGATGCCATGATGGATGCTGTTTTACTAAAGTTGCCTTCAGCATGTTGAACAGTGGTATAGATTACAACTCCACAGAGCGGAAGCATATAATACCAGAAAAATCTACGTAGTTTCTTTTCGGTTGTAAAAAGTCTAGACATAACCATATACAAAGCCGCAATAGACCAAAGCCTAGCAGTAAAATACTTGAAAGAAACCAAGGGAATTTCGCTTGTTATGGAAGTAACAAACATCCACAGAAGCTGTAGGCCAATAACAATGGTTATGGGGTGTTTTAAGAAGGCTCTATCAAAAATTCCTTCTTGTAAAAACTTTAATAAAAACAAGAGGAGAATACCAAAAAACAAAGGTTCGGTAGGAACGCTAATGCTAACACCCAAATCTAATTCCTCTAAAGAAAGTGAAATTGGCGTAAAGAAAATGAGAAAATAAAGGAGCTTATCTAGCGAGAAGAAGGCAGCACCAATAATGGCAGCCACAAGGGGCAGAAGGTTCAACCAATAGAACTCTTGGGTAAGTAGAAAAGTATTGGCCAAAATAAAAAGAACGGCCAATGCAATAACCAAGCTCTTCATTGCCTTTTCAGACATTCTCCAAGGACTTGGTTCTACGAATGGTATCGATAATTATTATGGTAACCAAAGTAAATAAAAAGGCACTAACCATGGCCATCAATACAATCAAAGAGCGTTTTGGGTAGGTCTTCTTTTCGGCCGAATAGGCTGAGTTCACGGTAAATGTTACGGGCAAACTTTCGTTCACGTCTACCTTGGCTTGATCGTATCGTGTCTTTAGTTTCACGATTTCATCCTTCAGCAGTCTAGACTCATCTCTAAGAGCTACGTAAGAGCCACCATATTTTGCAAGTGTGTCTAAACGCAATTGTATTTCTTTTGCGGCCGTTGAATTCTCTCCTCCTTTAACTATGGCCACGGCCAACTGCTCAGAGAAAACCTCACTTTGAGATTCATAATCATGTATGCCTCTTTCTCTCAATTTAGTGAGCTCTTGCTCCATGCTGTCTACCTCATTTTTTAGGGTGAAGTATTCCGACTCCACAATTTTGAGACCCATAAAAGCGCGGTCTTTCTGAATTCTGTTTTTCACTTCATTCAGCAGTGAACTAATGTCATTGGCAATGAGCGCGGCTGTATCTGGATCGGTATCTAAAACCGTAATCAAAACCGACATATACTCAGTGCGTTTGAAGGTTACATTGCCATCGTAGGCCTCAAAAAGCTTAGTGTATTTATAGGGCGACTCTTGGTTGATGTCATAATGCTTCATAAGATCATATTTCTCAATGATCTTGGTTCTAATGTCGTCTGAATTCAGAATTTGCAATAGGTTCTCGGCCTCTTGCTCGCTGCCAAATTCTAGAACATCTTGTCCGCGTGAAGAAAAGCTTTGGGGTAAAACCGCTTTAGAAACAGAAGTAGTCATAGCAGGAAAAACCACCACTTCGGCTTTAAATTTAGGTGGAATAAAATAGGGGGCTGAAAAAATAACCGCCAATATACCGGCAGCCAAACTGATACCCAATAATTGCTTTCTCCATCCGTAGATGTACATAACCACATTCGACGAATCGAAATAGGCATCTTCCTTCCTTAACTCACTCATAAATAGATGCAATAATCAAACGGCAAAAGTATAGAATGTTAAAGGGCAAAAAAGCCCTATTTTTCTTAGCCTCGTTAAGCCTTTTAACGTTCTGTTTAGGCGTTTGATTGTAGTTTCTCTTCAAAAACAATGCATTGGCCATTACTTTTAACATAACTTTTCGCAGCTATCTCATTTTTAGATAAATACAAACTCTACTTTTGCAGTTGTCGAATCAGTGTGCAAGCTATTCATGCGCCTGGAAACACAGGATTACAGTTGAATTACTTAAATCAAGACTGCCAAGCATACTGAATTTCTTGTGCCATGAAACATCTGTATGCAATCGACTAAATTGCGGCCCTTCTTTACTTAAGAGTATTAAACCTTAAAATAGTTACGAATTGAGATTCAATATTGCCTATCGAGTGCTGAGCTTATTGTTGTTGTTTCCTGCTTTGCATTTTGGTCAGATAAGAGAGCAACCCATGCAGGAAGATCAATTAAATCAATTGGTTTTTCACTTAGATAAGCTTGAAAATGATCAGTTTGAAATCGATTTCTATCCGGCTATTACGCAGTTGGATAGTGTATACCTTATTTTTCCTAAAGTTGTTCCTGGAACGTATAGCATCTCCAATTTCGGACGATTTGTACAAGAGCTTCAAATTACTGATGCTTCAGGAAATGATTTGAAATTCAAAAAGATAGACTACAATAAATGGGTCATTTACAATGCTAGAAGTCTTTATAAGATACACTATAAGGTAGACGATAGCTTTGATGATCCCATTGCAGACCAAGATATTTTTAGACCGGGCGGAACGAGTTTTTCAGACAGCCTTTTTCTCTTAAACCTCTTTGGAGTAGCGGGTTATTTAGATGGAAAAAAGGATACGCCTTATCGCCTAACGGTTCACAAACCCACTTTTTTATACGGATCAACCGCATTGGAAAATATTTCTAGAAGTGCAACCACCGATATTTTCACTGCCGAAAATTATTTCAACTTACACGATAAACCCATTCTGTACGCCATTGCGGATACCGCCTCTACTATGGTCTTCAATACCAAGGTGGAAGTAGCCAGTTATTCTCAAAGCAGTGTGCTTAATGCCAGCGAAATACTTGAAACCTCTGCTTCGGTTTTAATGGCCATTGGCAACTATTTAGGCGGAAACCTACCTGCAGAGCGATATGTTATTCTTTCTATAGCCGAAAACGATGCCGATGCATTAAGCGGGTACGGTGCCCTTGAACATCATAATAGTACGGTGCTTTATATGCCAGAATTTGAAAAAGAAGTGCTTTTACAAGAGATTAGAGACATTGTAGCCCACGAGTTTCTTCATATTGTAACCCCTCTTTCGCTGCACTCTGAGTATATTCATGGTTTCGACTTTTACAATCCGGAAATGTCGAGCCATCTATGGTTTTTTGAGGGAATAACCGAGTATACCTCTCATTTGGTTCAAGTGCGTTACGGACTGCAAAGCCCGTTGGAGTTTTTAGGGGTGATGAAATCAAAAATGGATGATGCCGAGTTGTACAATCTCGATATACCCATGACGGTTATGAGCCGTAATGTGCTGGATATTTTTAAAAGTGAATATAGCAATGTGTACGACAAGGGCGCTCTAATAGGCATGGCCCTGGATTTAAAATTGCGGATTCTTTCAGATGGTAAAAAAGGACTCGTTGATCTAATGAGTCAATTGAGTGCTGAATTTGGAAGCGACACTTTTTTTGAGGATGATCAGCTTTTTAGGTTAATAGAAAAGCATACCGACCCATCCATCCGTGAATTCCTAGCGCGCTATGTTGAAGGGGCAGAGCCCTTGCCTTTCGAAGAATTACTGGCTGAAGCAGGCGTTCTCTACATTGAAGAAACCACTCAAAATCAAATAGGCTTTGGACAGTTACCCATTTCTTTTGATCCAGACTTAGATAAACTGTACATCTACGACAATACCGATATAAGTCCTATGAGTAAGGCCCTCGGATTAGAAGTAGAAGATCGCTTGCTTTCTTTAAATGGTGAGGACTTAACAATCGACAATGCTGCGGATCTTTTTGGCGATTTCTACTCTTCAGTGAAGGAAGGCGATAAATTAAAGATGGAGGTTTTAAGACTAGATAAAAAAGGCAAGTGGAAAAAGAAAAAGTTGAAAACAAAGGTCTTCTCTTTTCCTGTTGTGGTTCGAAACACCTTGCTTATTGACAACGACTTAACTGCTCAACAACAACGCGTCTACAACGGATGGCTCAATCTATAAAAACAATGAAAAACACTCTCCTCTCATTTTTATCTCTGGCCGTATTAGGCTCTAGCTGTACCTCACCAGAACCTGCATTGAAAGAAGAATTAGTGCTGGGTTTCAACACAGAATACCTAGACAGCAGCCATTCTGCCTGCGACAACTTCTTTGAGTTTACTTCCAATGGTTGGAAAGCCAAAAACCCAATCCCTTCTACTGAAGGAAGGTGGGGTAGCTTCAATATTCTGGTGGAAGAAAACAATGCAAAATTGAAAACAATTCTAGATGGATTGGCTCAGAAGACCTTTGAAAAAGGCAGTTATCAACAGCTTGTAAGCGATTTTTATTCATCTGCAATGGATACCATTAGCATTGAGAAGCGAGCCAAAGAAGATGTTTCTTTTCTGCTTCAAAGCCTCAAGCTTGAGAGAAAAGAGAGCCTTCCGACTTTCATTGCCAATCTTAAAAAACGTGGAATTAGCACCCCAATTTCTGTATATGTCGGTCCCGATGACAAAAACAGCGCTGTAAATATTCTCAGTATCCAGCAAAGCGGGTTAGGCCTTCCAGATAGGGATTACTATTTAAGAGACGATGCCAAGAGCGTAGATATTCTTTTGAAATACGAACAGCATATTGCCAATATATTCAGACTGGCCGAAATTGAAAAGCCTGAAGAAAATGCTACGGCAGTTCTGGCACTAGAGGCCAAGCTTGCAAGCATTCAGATGAGCAGAACGGATAGACGAAGCCCAGAATTGACTTACAACAAGATGAGCCGCCAAGAGCTTGCAGTCTTAATGCCTCATTTCAATTTAGATGCGTTCTGGAGTGGAATTGGCGTAAAACCAGACACCCTAATCTGTGGTCAACCCAATTATATAAAAGGTCTATCGAAAATAATAGAAGAAACCCCATTGTTTGTTTGGCAGTCGTATTTTCAATGGCATACTTTAAACTCATTTACTGTTGCCCTTCCATCTACATTTAGGGAAGAGCATTTCGCTTTCTTCGGGAAAACCTTAAAAGGTCAAGAGCAGGAAAAAGCAAGGTGGAAGGTGGCCATCTCTCTCATAGAATATGGCTTAGATGAGCAGTTGGGCAGGCTTTTCTCTGATGAATACTTCCCAGAGTCGAGCAAAGAAATCATTGCTAATATGGTAGAAAACATTCGAGTTGCATATGGAGAAAGAGTAGATCAACTCAGTTGGATGTCTGATGAAACTAAAAAGAAAGCACATGAAAAACTCGCAGCCTTCACCTATAAAATTGGTTATCCAGATCAGTGGAAAGACTACAGTGATTTAAAAATTGACGCGCATTCTTTGTTGTTAAACCTTCAAAGTATTAGAGAGTATGTGTTCCAAGAGAATCTCGCCAAGGCTGGAAAACCCGTTGACAAAGCAGAGTGGTATATGGGAGCTCACGTTGTAAATGCCTATTACAATCCAAGTTTTAATGAAATCGTTTTTCCTGCTGGCATATTACAACCCCCCTTCTTTGATCCTAAAGCCGATATGGCCATAAATTACGGAGCCATTGGCGGTGTAATTGGCCATGAATTTACCCATGGATTCGATGATGAAGGAAGTAAGTACGATGCACATGGCAATTTGGTTAACTGGTGGACTGAAGTAGATAGAGCACGTTTTGATAGCCTTTCTAAAAGACTAGCAGATCAATACAGTAGCTACGAAGCACTGCCTGGTGAATTTGTAAACGGACAAATGACCCTTGGAGAAAATATCGCAGACCTAGGCGGATTAACCATTGCATTTCATGCCTATATGAAATCATTGGAAGGCAAACCCATTCCGGAGGTAATAAATGGCTTCACTTATTCACAACGCTTCTTCTTAGGCTGGGCGGGAGTATGGCAGGTGCACTACAAAGAAGAGACATTGAGAGAAAGACTGATCACAGATTATCATTCTCCAGGCAATTATAGAGTAATTGGTCCAATGAGTAATATGCCAGAATTTGGGGCCGCTTTTCAGTGTGCCGCTCCATCGCCAATGCAAAGGCCAAAAGAAAAGCAAATAATCATTTGGTAAGTCTTCAGGCGGCATTGATTTTGCTCAGTTAAAAGAAGGTGCAGTACAATGAAACACTGTGCCTTCTTTTCTATAATACGCAACTGAAAGATGAATAGCCCCACCTCTCAAAGCCCTTTTGTGTTTATTCACATTCCAAAAACGGCTGGATCTAGTTTTAGACACCATCTAAACGGAATTTATGGCCGTGAGCAGGTAGCGATGGTTTATGATAGGGATTCTCGGCTAAACGATCTAAATCAGGCCATTGCAAACAATAAATTGGCTATCACTGGGCATATAAGCCTAGATATTCTGCGTGTTGCAGAGTTCAATGCCACAACAAATCCCTTCTTATTTACCTTCATACGAAAGCCCGAAAATCAAGTCATTTCGCATTTTCTACATAAGATGCGAGACCGTAAATGGAATTCAAGCAAAGAGCTTTTTCCCGACTTTGCTGAATTCCTAGATTCCCCTTTTGGGAATAATTGGCAGTCTCATTTTCTAAGTGGATGGGATAAAAACGATTGGAAGAAACATTCTAGTGATGAATTAAAAGATGCCGCAAAATCAAACCTAAAAAAATTCAATTTTTATGCAGATACCGATAATTACACCAAAGCCCTTCTCATTTTACGTCACAAATTAGGTTGGAAGCGCTTTTCTACTGAAAACCGAAATGTTTCCAATCATCACAGAACTTCAGATGCGCTATTACTAGAGTTTGGAAGCGAACTAAAGGGAAGAAATAAAGTAGATCAGAGCCTGTTCACAAAGGCTCAGAGAAACTGTGAAAGAGAATACCGTAAACTACCCCTTTTGCGTAAACTATTTAAATAGACGTAACCCTAAGCGCTGCCGAGCTCTTTAACGAGTTCATCACTGATACTCTCTTTCTTCTTTTTCCTGCCTCTAGTATAGTAGACACACTTTATTCATTACTCACTTCGAAGTCAACTTCACACAGACTGAAGTCAACTTTAAATAGTCCGATGCCAGCTTCACATAGACTAAAGGCAAGGTCAAATACTCCAAAGGCATCGGAAAGATACCGACCCTCAACAGAAAAGTCCAATGTGTTGAAAGAATAGCATCGAGCAGCAAACGAGCGAAGACAGAATGCGAGCAAAACCCACGAACACCGAGGGTAAAAAAAGGTGGAGGCAGTCTAAACCAAAAGAAAGTGAACCTAGCAAGAGAGCGAGGCTACTGAAAGAAGGAAGGAGATGAAAAGGCGAATCAGCCTAGAACCAACGCTTAGCAACAGACAGAGACCCCCTCGGTTCTAGTTTAAATTTTAGTCGATCCGCTCAATCGAACAAAAGTAGTCTTACATTGGACACGAATAGACAATTCAACCTACCTTCTCCCCACAAATAGTACGTGACCCTAAAAAGCTCTAAAAAAATTCAAGAGCATTTGCCCACACGAATGAATTTACGTGCTTTAAAGTATTTCTTCAAAGCGTACATTGTTGACCAAGACATCAGGAAAATCATCGAATCAAAAGATTTTCATGCCTTGCTAACCAACCCCATGTTAACCATTACGCAATTCAAAGAAATGGCTGCCAAATACAGAGTTGTAATTCCTGAATTCATACAGGATTATATAAACCTTGAACGTTTTGCTGCCTGATGTCAGATAGATTTCAAAATAAATACCGCATCGAATCTGCCCAATTGAAACATTGGGATTATGGGAAGAATGCCATGTATTTTTTAACCATTTACACCCAAAACCGGGAATATTTTTTTGGTGATGTTGTCTATGGAAATATGGTTTTGAATAATGTCGGGGAAATCGCAAATGATTGTCGGTTAGAAATTCCAACCCATTTTCCATTTGTGAAATTAAAAAACCATGTGGTGATGCCCAATCATATACATGGAATTGTGATGATTGATAAACCGGACGATGGACGGTTTGACGGACGTAACGTAGAGACGCAAAATTTTGCGTCTCTACAACCCTACCAACCCGATTCAAACACCAAAAACCAATTCGGACCACAATCCAAAAATCTCGCATCCATTGTTCGTGGTTTCAAAATTGGCGTGACCAAAAATGCCCGATTGATAAATCCTGATTTCGCATGGCAAACCCGTTTTCACGACCATATCATTCGAAATGACGAATCATTTCACCGCATTTCAGAATACATTATAAACAACCCGGGCAATTGGTCCAAAGACCAATTTAGTTAAAGACACAAGATTTTGTGTTTCACTAATAGAGATAAAAAGGCCTATATGTTAGCTACATCAACAAAGAAAAGATTAGACGATTGCCGAGATATTTTGGTAGGCAAACTGCCCGACCTAAAAGCACAGATAGAGCATCGGCTACAAAAAAAACGACACTTAGAGTTTATAAACCAACCCATCGACAATAGAACATGAAAAGATTTGGATTCATAATTTAATTGCTGATTTCAACATTAATCATTTCAGGTTGCGCCAACACAGGCTGTCCTGCTTCAGTGGTTTATTGGGGATACGGATCTTTACTCCAATCATTTCTGATTTCCCCCTGCCACCTCCACCTCTATTATAAACCACTGCATTGGGTGTGTAGTCTAGGTTTTCTTTAACTTGTTGAAGAAGCGGATCAATGGTTTTGCTATCGGGCGGATATCCTTGAAAACTTTCAATTCCCAAGATTGTAAAGCCTCTTGAGCAGTAGGCGCCCAACCCTAAAGCGCATAGGATGTGCTGGCTGGCCTGTGTGTGAGAACAACTCGCCCATCGCTTAATTAAAATACTTCCAGTCGATCTTTTTGGCCAGCAACACCCATTCGTGCTGGTCATAGTTGGAGTCTGTTAGTAGCGGTTCAACTACATTTCGCTGTTTTTGGGAAGGAGATTTACTTATCCTTTTTGAAAGAATTACATCTAAAATACTCGTAACCTTGCAGATATGAAGCTATGAAAATAGCTTTTTTACCACATCAAATCGTTGATGAACAGGCTTTTGTAATAAATTTAAGGAGCGAACATCCATATGTTGTTTTATAAAAAAAATTATGTTATCCAATAATTTATATCACTACTGACCGACTAAAAAATCCCGCAATCTCTAATTTG
>CALCFH010000066.1 GCA_937900215.1 uncultured Cryomorphaceae bacterium | reverse complement strand
GATCTCTACGCCAAGGTGGTGAAAATGCAGCCCGAGTACAACTTCTACTTCCACTCACAGCTAAACAGAGCCCGCAACTTTGATGTCTATGCCAACGACCCAAGGCCTGTCTACAAGGCCCTTGATAAAATGGTGGGCGATGACAAGAACATAGAGAATCGAGATCAGATTTACTATGTCATGGCAGAGTTGAGCTTGAAGGAAGAAGAGTTTGATATTGCCGTAGATTATCTCGGACTATCTATCCGAAATAGCAAGTCCAATACGGTTCAAAAAGGACTTTCCTACCTAAAGATTGGCGAGATTGAGTTTAACTTCAACAATTACGTCCAAGCACAAGCCTATTATGATAGTGCGTATAAGTCTTTTCCACCCGATCATCCGAAGTACGCAGAGGTAAAATCGAGATCAGAAACCCTCACGCGCATGGTAGCCGATCTCACTACTATTAAAGAACAAGACAGTCTCCAGCGCATGGCTTTGTTGCCCTACGCCGATCAAACAAAGCGAATAGAGAAGTACATAAAACAGTTGCAAGAAGAGGAGGAGAGGCAGAAAGAGTTGGATGAGTTGGCTGCGCTGAATAGAGAATTGGCAGAGAGCGGGGGCAATGCCGCGCTAGAGCCCACAGCAGCGCCAAGATCAGGGAAATGGTATTTTTATAATCCAGCCTTGGTATCGGGCGGAAAGGCGGAGTTTAGAAGGAAGTGGGGTGAAAGAGTAAATGCAGACAATTGGAGACAACGCAGTCGGATGTCTACAGAAGTAGCCCGCGGCAATGAAGAAGAAACGCTAGCAGAAGATACTTCAGGTAATAAGGAGGAGGCCAAAGAAGGAGGAGGGAAATACGATTTGTCTACCTATTTGGCAAAAATTCCAGATACAGAAGATAAACTTAGCTCCAGTCATCAGCTTATAAAGGACGCATTTATAGATCTCGGATTGGTTTACAAAGACGGATTAGAAGACATTAAGAATGCAATAAAATCGTATGAGAACTTACTCGCCCGTTACGACACATTTGTAGAGAAGCCCAGGGTTTTATACTCGCTTTTTTTGATGTATAAATCACAGTCCATGAGCCAAGAAATGCTGCGCTGTAAAAACCTGCTCTTGACGGATTTTAGAGGAACAGAATTCGCAATATTGGCAGAAAGAGATGGTGTTCCCTTGCCAAAAGAAGACAGAAGACCTTGTTTAGTGGAGTATGAGTTGGCGTACAAAGAATACCAATCTAACCGCTACTCTAAATCAGCGGCGGCGGCAAAAAAGGGCTTAGCTGAATGCAGTTCAGATGAACTTCGGCCGCGTTATCTCATGTTGTATGCACTTTCGGCAGGTGGAATGGGAAATAGAGATAGTCTGGTTGCGCGATTGAAGCGCGTTCGAGATATTTTTCCAGCCACTGAGCAAGGAGCCAAAGCAAAGCAGATGCTAGAGATGTTGGGAGAAGCAGGCGTGGCATCGGCTGATTCAAAAGGAGAAGAGGGAGGAACAGAATCGGGATCAACGAGCAGCGTGGCATACAAAATAAACCTTAAGGTTACCCATAGATATGTGTTGTTGATTAAGGGAGCGGAGAATGGAATCAATCCTCTTCAGATAGCCTACAGCGATCACAATACCAAAAACCACCGCTTTGAAAAGCTGCAAATTCAAGTGATGCCGTTGGGAAAAGACTATCTGGCATTGGTTGTAAATGGACTGAAAGACGCAGATGCGGGTAAGAAGTATTTACAGACATTAGCAGCAGATTTAGCCATTCAAGAACTTTTAAAGGCAGAAAGCCACGAATATTTCATTATTTCGCAGGAGAACTTCCTTCCATTCTATCGTGGAAAAGATATAGATGGATATAAAATATTCTATCAGAAAAACTATTTGTAATGTCAATATTGAGCAAACAAACCAATAAAGGTCAGGCTACAGACACAACCATTAGCAACCGAATTCTAAACGGAACAGAGATAATTGGCGACATAATCTCATCTGGCGACTTTAGAATTGACGGTACGGTTAAAGGCAATGTTCGATTAAAAGGTAGGTTAGTAGCAGGTGATAAATCGGTGATAGAAGGAGATATAGAATCCTCAAACGCCAGCCTTTCAGGATTGGTTAAGGGAAAAATTCAAGTTTCAGAATTGCTTACTCTTCAAGCCAGCTGCAAAATTCAGGGAGATATAGTAACCACTCGTTTGTCGGTAGAACCCGGAGCCGAGTTTACAGGTTCTTGCAGCATGGGCGTAATTCGAGACATTAAAAAGAAAGATGAGTCCACAGAGAAAAGACGATCTGCGAGCTAAAGCTCTGCGCTTTTCAAACTTGGGGTTTCAAATGATTTTATTAATTGGGCTATCAGCCTGGCTAGGATCTTGGCTCGATGAATATCTATCCATGAAAACACCTTGGCTTACCATTTTCTTAAGTCTGTTTGGAATAGGAGCAAGCTTTTACTTGGTGTTTAAAGAGATTAAAGAACTAGAATGATAAAGTATTTGCTATCCCTACTTGTTTGGACATTGGCCTTACTGGGATTTCATTTTTTCTTGGTCCAAACCATCTTTCCCTCAGAATGGGGAACCCTTAAAGCATATTGGGCTTATTTGTTTTTATTCATACTAACAGCAGCCATTCACATTGTATTAAAAAAGCTTTCGGCTATTGACGCAGAAAGAGTTGGAATGGCATTTCTTGCCTCCAGTACCATCAAGCTCATAGCCGGCGGAATTTACCTTTTACCCTTTATTTTAGCTAAAGACGAGAGCAGTAGGCCTGTTGCTTTGCTTTTTTTCATTCCCTATTTCGGCCTGCTCGTTTTTGAATCCATCCAAACCAGTCGGATAATTAATGGCAGATAATATCTGTTTGAGAGTCAGATTTTTGTAGATTTTCAATTTGCTGTGTTTCATTTGGTATTTAAGCATACATTTGCACCGATTTTTAGGAGGGTAAAACAACCGAAAAATGGGCCGAAAAGCTATATCGATCTTCGCATTTCTTACAGTCTTTTGTCTCGCCACACCTATGCTGGCGCAGCACGAACATGCTGATCATTCTAACGATAGCACGCATTCGGCTGTTGTAGACCATCACTCAGATGCACAGCATGCATCCGAAGCTTCAGCTCATGAAGAGGGCGAGGAAGAATTCAATGCGGCGGAGGTAATCATGCATCACAT
>CALCFH010000065.1 GCA_937900215.1 uncultured Cryomorphaceae bacterium | reverse complement strand
CAGTAGAGGCGGAAGGACTATTAACAACAATAAGATCTAAGTTTTTCCCTTTCAATTTCTTCTTAGCGTTCTCCAGAGCGTTTTCTGTTTCGAGAGCAAACCCTACTAAGGTCTGACTCAATTTATTGCTTCCCAGAAATTTAAGAATATCAACTGTAGGTTCAAGTGCAATTTCTAAGGCTGAATTATCCTTCTTAATCTTCTGATCAGCCACATACTTGGGTCTGTAGTCTGCCACGGCGGCGCTCAAAATGGCAATATCCATGTCTGGAAAAATACCCTCACATGCCACATGCATTTCGGAGGCTGACACTACAGCCTGTTGCATATGAAACAATTCTTTAGGAGGATTTGCCATTGGTCCGTGAACAAAGTATACCTCTGCCCCTCTTTTCTGTGCTTCTAAAGCCAAGGCCATACCCATTTTTCCAGAACTGTGATTGCCAATAAATCGAACAGGATCAATGGCTTCATAAGTAGGACCCGCATTTATTAATACTTTCTTATGCAACCAACTCTGACTTGTTTGAAAGTAATCTTCAATGCACTGGAATAATTCTTCTGGCTCAGGCATCCTCCCTTTTCCAACTAAGCCGGATGCCAATTCACCTTCAGCCGCATCGAGAACCTGAACACCGTCTAACTTCAGCTGCTGAATATTCCGAATAACGGATGGATGTGTATACATATCCAAATCCATTGCAGGAGCAGCGATAACGTGACATCTCGCTGATAGATAGGTGGCCAAAAGTAGATTGTCTGACTGTCCAGAGGCCAGCTTTGCTAAGGTATTGGCAGTTAAAGGAGTAATGATGAATAAGTCAGCCCACAAACCCAATTCTACATGACTATTCCACACCTCTGCACCCATTTCTTCATAGGTGTATTCAGACAAGGCTGCTCTCTTTGAAAGCGTAGAAAGCGTTAAAGGAGTAACAAAAGTACATGCTGAAGGCGTAAGAATCACTTGTACTTCTGCTCCAGCTTGAACCAGTAACCTCACCAATAAAGGTGTTTTATACGCAGCGATACCCCCACTAATACCTAGTAGGATCTTCTTATTCTTCAGCACCTATGAATATATTAATCTTTCGTTGGCTCAGATGGGTTTCTGAAATAGATTTTACCTTCTAACCATTCTTGAATAGCCAAAGATGTTGGCTTAGGTAAGGCTTCGTATAAACGAGATAATTCAATTTGTTCTTTGTTCTCAAAAATCTCTTCTAAGCTTTCAGTATGTACATTAAAATCTTCCAGCTTTTCATGCAACTCTTGACGCAGTTCTTCACCAATTTGTACAGAACGCTTTCCAATAATGGCAACCGCCTCATATACATTACCCGTTCTTACTCCTAACTCTGAAGAATTAATGGTAACCGTTGATTTTGCAGCACTGCTTTTTTTATAATCTGTCATGGCCTATTTATTCAGTTTTATTTCTTTAATGTTCTCTTCCGTTTTCTTCTTAACTTCTTCAGCTCGATTTCGATAGTCCGTTTCTGGAAAAAAATCAACGAGTTCATTATATGCCGTAATGGTTTCCTTGTATCTCTGAAATTTTTTCTCCTCAATACTCTTATACGCAAGCTCATATGAGCTTAATAATCTGTAAAACAGTATTTCTTCTCTGTATGGAGTATCTGGGTAATCGTTCAAGGTAGTATTGAAAGCGGTTACCGCAGATTGATAAAGCTGCATAAAATAGTATTGACGAGCTACTTCATAGCTCTTCTTTTCAAGCTTATGCCTAAGCTCATCCATGATTTCATTACAGTCTTCAATTTTAGTGCTATTTGGATGCGTATTCACATACAATTGTAGATCGTTCAGAGCTTTGTATGTGTAGGCTTGGTCTAAGCTATACTTCGGACTTTCCAAATAATGGCAGTACGCCGCTTTATAGGCTGCTTCATCTGCATGATGACTGTTTGGAAAAGTTCTATAAAAATTTTTATAGTGGTATCCTGCTAGAATATAGTCTTGCAATGCATATTGAGTTTCACAGTAATAGAAGTACACTTCTTCTGCCTTAGAAGAACCTCTAAACTGCGTAAGAAGCTCATCGAACAGAGGATAAGCCTTGTTGTATTTCCCTTTATTGAAATACTCAACCGCTTTCTGGAACTTATAGTCCATATCCGGACTTTTAACCACCTTTTGGTATTCGCTACAAGAGCCGAGTAAACCAACAAAGAATAGAGCCAAAAAGAAGTTCTTAGACATTTTCAAAAGCATACTGCAAAAGTAGTTTTTCCTAACGGCTATTTCAACGTCAATTATTTGATGAAATTACCTAAGCAAAAGTTTTCAAAGCTTCATTGTAAGCGCTCTCAAATGCCGGTAAATTAATGTTGTGTGTAATAGAATGTTCAGCACAATAGGTTAGAATTTTTTCAGTCGGAAGATTACCCACTAATTCATCTTCTGCAAAAGGGCAACCCCCAAAGCCCTGAATTGCTCCATCCAATCTCCTACAACCCGCTTTCCAGACCCCATCTACCTTGGCGTACCAATCTGTTGTACTAGTATGCATATGAACACCCACTTCGATTTCACTATACAGATTAATGATGGATTGAGTGACTAGGCCCAATCTTTCAACAGAAGCTGTTCCTACTGTATCTGATAAAGAAATGACCTTAACACCGCTCTCAATTAGTTTCCCTGTCCAATCTTCTACCATTGACAGACTCCAATCGTCTTTATACGGGTTTCCGAATCCCATTGAAAGATAAACCACTAATTCTTGACGTGATTTTTCGGTAATATCAAGTAATTGCTGTACGAGTTCAAAAGACGACTTGATATTCTTATGGGTGTTACGCAACTGAAATGTTTCAGAAATGCTAAACGGATATCCTAAAGAGTTAATCTCGTCAAAAGTAGAGGCTTCCAAAGCACCTCTTTTACTCGCCACAATTGCGAGCAGTTCAGTATTTGGAAATTCACTTTTATCTATAGCGGCTAGTACAGCGGTAGTATCTGCCATCTGTGGGACAGCCTTTGGAGAGACAAAACTTCCAAAATCAAGAACAGGAAAGCCTGCATTTAAAAGGGCCCTTAAATACCTGACTTTTTGGTCGGTAGAGATAATCCGATGAAATCCTTGCATTGCATCTCTCGGACATTCTACGATTTTCAAATAATTGGGTTTCATTGCCTTCTATTTTTCCAAGTCCAATGTCCACTTTTTAAACCATAATCCATCTCTTGCAGTGCTTTCTTAATGAATTTAGGTCCCTCATAAACAAAGCCAGTATAGGCTTGGATCAGGTTGGCGCCAGCATGGATTTTCTGAATGGCATCTCTTCCATTAAAAACTCCACCTACTCCAATGATAATGGGCTTTGGTCCTAATTTGTCTCTAAGGTACTTTATTATTTCGGTTGATCGATTGGCAACAGGCCTACCACTAAGCCCACCAAGTCCAATAGACTCGACCATCCGTTTGTCGGCAGATAACTGAGTGCGATCAATGGTGGTATTGGTTGCAATTACTCCGTCCAAATTACAGATTTGCAGCACTTCCACAATATCATCCAGCTCGAATCTTGAAAGATCAGGTGCAATTTTTAGAAGGATGGGCTTCGGCTTATTTCTGCTGCTATTTGCTTTTTGTATTGTTTGTATAAGTTTCTGAAGTGGTTCTTTGTCTTGAAGAGCTCTTAAGCCTGGTGTATTGGGAGAACTTACATTCAAAACAAAATAATCTACAAAGGGATAGAGTGCATTAAAGCACCTCAAGTAATCGTTTACCGCCTCTTCGTTTGGAGTTACTTTATTCTTACCAATATTACCTCCAACTATGATATTACCTTTTTTCTTAAGTCGCTGAATTGCATCCTCCAGACCTCCATTATTGAATCCCATTCTGTTAATCAGTGCTTGGTCTTCCTTTATTCTAAAAAGCCTAGGCTTTTCATTTCCCGCTTGGCCGACTGGCGTTAGAGTACCAATTTCAATAAAGCTGAACCCCAAATCTGAGAGGGGTTGAATGAGTTTGGCATCCTTATCAAATCCTGCCGCCAAGCCTATGGGATGACGGAAATCCAGTCCCCATATACTTTGCCTGAGTTCTGGATAGTCCTTAGGGGAATAGATCAATTTTAGGAAAAAAGAGCCTAGCGTATTCGAAAATCCTTTTTCGAGTAAAGCGGTAATCCAATGATGCACCTTTTCGGCATCTTGAGTGAATAACAGCGGGGCAATGAATTTTTTATAGAGGGGCATTGCGCGAAAATACCTTTAGATTTTGAATGCTATGATGTGTGCCAAATAAAAAAAGCGGCTCTTTATCGGAGCCGCTTTTTTATTTATTGCTTCACAAAGCGTTGAATGCGTGAAAGAGTCCCTTGCCTCAAGTGCAAGTAATAGGTTCCTTTTGGAAGTTCAGAGACATCCATCTCTAAATGCCAAGAACCAAATTCTTGAGTCCCCGTAGGATTGCGAATTAGCTTTCCAGCTGCATCAATGAGCTCAACCCTAATTTCCTCTGAAGAATTCAATCCAGTCCAATCTACTTCTACTTTATCTGTAGCAGGGTTCGGGAACAAGCTCAGTTGTTCTGAGCCCCCTTGAATTTGCTCAATACCGATGGAAGCCAGCGAGGAGACAAGAGTATCCGAATCGCCACAGCTATTGTAAACGATGAGTCGAACTATATAGAACAATCCAGGAGTGGCATAGGTGTGTACTGGAAAACCAGATGTTGTATTTCCTGATCCATCTCCAAAATCCCAATTATAACTCACCGCACCAACGGAAGAAGATGCATCGAACTGAACCTGCATTCCATTTACCCCTGAAGAAATGATTACAAAATTCCATCCAGCGGTAGGCTTAGAACAAACCACGACAGGAATAGTAATTGTATCATCGTCACCACAATTATTGGTGACGATTAATTGTACATTGAAGGTGCCTGAGGTAAATGTATGAGTAGGCGATGCAATGGAATCTATAGTACCATCTCCAAAATCCCATGCCCAAGAA
>CALCFH010000064.1 GCA_937900215.1 uncultured Cryomorphaceae bacterium | reverse complement strand
CTATTTATAATCATAGGACTGCTCATATTAAATTCTGAGACTATTTCTTCCTTCTCTATAATCATCACCAGCCTTTTCTTTGTTTTAGGCATACTTATTCTAATACAGAATCGAAATAAAAGAGAGCGAAGCTTGCGATAGGAACTGTATCTACCTTTAAAAAGAGCCTATAGGCATCTTTTATCAACCGAATAGTTTACCAAGAGAACCACCTAAAGTTCCGCCCAAACCTGACTTAAGCGTCTCCCCCAGGCCCGAGCCTTCGCTAGAAAGCATGGAAGTTAAACTTGAGAGATCAAACCCACCCGCAGGTTGTTTGCCAGAAATCTTATTCATAACAAAAGGAATTACAAAAGTTCCGCTAGAAGAAGCTAGGTTTGGGCTTAATCCCACCTTTGAGCTCAACCATTCAACCAGTTGATTTACAATATTGCCCACAATTGGATTGCTTGCAATATCTGATTCTCCGTTAAACAAACTTTTTAATCCGCTGATGTTGCCGGAAGTCAATTCATTCATTAAACCCGACTGCACAGTTTCTTTTGTTTCATCCAAGACTTGGTCTGTTTTAGCCTCATTTAAATCAAATTTACCACCCAAGACCTTGGTCAATTCACCTTTTACTTCAGAGAAGATAGAGTCTAACATTGAAATTATTGTTTTATGATATCCATCGTGTATTTCGATGGAATGGCAAGATATTACTAATCGAGAAGACGGTCTGAATAAAATCCTATTATAGAACCAATGAGACTTTGTATTTTCGAAGGAAATAGTGCCATTATTTAACCACCACTAAACTTCAATTCCTTGAAACTTTCCAAAACCCTAAGCTCTACTCTACTCTTTTTCAGTCTGCTCACCCTAATAGCATGCACAAAGGAAAAAGATTTAAATAGTCAGGCCTCCGATTATTTGGTATTTGGACATTTTTATGGAATGTGTTGGGGAGAAGAATGCGTAGAAACCTATAAGCTTACTTCTACCGCAATTTATGAAGACAAGAAAGACAGTTATACCGCTCAAGAACCCTTTGATTTCATGCGCCTTTCAAATGAGAAGTTTGAAATGGTTAGAGACTTAACCGACTATATTCCTGCCGAATTATTAGAAGGCACAGAAGACGTTTACGGTTGTCCGGATTGCGCAGACCAAGGTGGTTTACATATAATTCTATCCTCAAACGGAGTGGTACGCAAATGGCGAATAGACCATTCTAAGGCCAGTATCCCTTCCTTTCTGCATGAGTTTGTTGACAAGGTCAATGAACGCATTGATCTATTAAAATAATCACCGAGGATACCAGTCAAAAGAGACAGCAAAGGCAGTTCGTTAAAACGGGTTTAAAAATCAAATCGTAAAACTTCATTCTGTAAAAGGCATGCGTGCTTTCATTTTTACATTTCTGTCATCTACTTCCTTTTTGCTCTTCTCTCAAGAATTTGAAGCAGAGAAGTACATTGCTTCGCAAATTGGAAGAGTTTCCGACTCTGCCTTAGTTCAATGGACTTTAGACTCTTTGCAGCTTCAACTCGAAAGGGAAAAAGAACAGAGTTTACACTTGTATGGCCTCCAACTAAAGAAAACAAAAGACGAATGCCTACTAGTATTTCATTTTTTAGGAGAAGGATGCGGCGCCTATTGTAATCCGTTTTACAGGAGTATAATCGCTATAAAAAATGAAACCGAGAACTATGCCGTACTAGAGCAAGATCTCTTTGAAATGCAAATAGATAGCATTGTGGTTTTAGAAGCCAATCGGTTCTACCTAGCGTTCGGGAAAAGTTCAGGACGACCCTGAGGGATAGAAGGAGTCTGGGGGAAAAAAGGAGTATTACTTGAATTGACTGATGGAAATATCAAGGAAAAATGGCAATTCAGTTCACTAACTTCTAATTTAGTAGAATTGGAGGACCCTAAATGTGAGCTGTATTTTGACGCAATAGAGCAGCGCATCTGTTTTACATACGATGGGTATAACGACTTGGAAGATTTCAAAGTGTTTAGACATTCAGGCTGTTGGCAATACCAATCTGGTACAGTAGAATTAGTTGAAGATCATTTTGATTATTATCCTCTCCACTAATTTGAGGAAAATCAAAATCAAAAGTTACTTTTGTGTACTCAAGCATATCTTCCTTTTTAGGGATCAATAGAGGTCTATTTTCTTTGAAAC
Source organism: uncultured Cryomorphaceae bacterium (assembly GCA_937900215.1). Classification (GTDB taxonomy): domain Bacteria; phylum Bacteroidota; class Bacteroidia; order Flavobacteriales; family Schleiferiaceae; genus RFXV01. Next base: position 3,139 of record CALCFH010000064.1, on the reverse strand, counting down.
TTATCTATCCCCAAAACGTTAAGCAACAAAAAAAATGAGCATTGCTCTTCTGAATGAAAAGAACTGTAATTACCGGTACTGGCAGCTTTATTCCTGAGTTGGTTAAAAAGAATAGGGATTTTGCTGTTCACGACTTCTTCGATGAAAACAAGAAAAGAATAGAGACAGACCCAACTATTGTAGTTGAAAAATTCAGGCAAATAACAGGCATAGCGGAAAGACGCTACGCCATGCCCGACTTAACTGCTTCAGATATAGGCTATTTAGCTGGATTAGAAGCGATTAGAGATAGTGGTATAAATCCAGAAGAGTTGGGCCAACTCATTGTTGCCCATAACTTTGGAGATGTCATAAAATATTCGAATCAAACCGATATTCTACCCGCTCTGGCCTCCAGAATAAAGAATAAGCTCGCGATTAAAAATCCGTATTGCGTTGCCTATGACATTTTATTCGGCTGTCCGGGTTGGGTGCAAGGATTAATTCAGGCGGATGCTTTTATGAAGGCACAATTGGCCGAAAAATGTCTTGTCATCGGAACAGAAACCCTCAGCAGGGTACTGGATGTATACGACAGAGACAGCATGATATTTTCAGATGGCGCTGGCGCAGCTGTTGTAGAATTTATTGATGTGGAAGGCGAGCAAAGCGCTGGAATTCTAAGTACAGCTAGCCTCTCTCACTGCGAAGATGAAACCTTCTACCTCTATTTGGGCGAATCGAATTTCCCACATTCTGATCCGCGACTGCGTTACATAAAAATGAAGGGCAGAAAAATTTATGAGTATGCCCTAAATCACGTGCCTGCAGCCATGAAAGAGTGTTTAGACAAGGCCGATGTTTCAATAGATGAAGTAAAAATGGTTTTTCTACATCAAGCAAATGAAAAAATGGATGAAGCCATAATGCGCAAACTCTTTAAACTGTACGGTAAAAATGAGCTGCGCAAGAACATTATGCCTATGAATATTCACACCCTAGGCAACAGCTCCGTTGCCACAGTACCCACTTTATTTGATCGGGTTTCAAGAGGTGAGATGGATGGGTATTCTCTGCAGCAGGGCGATATTGTGTTGTTTGCATCGGTAGGCGCTGGAATGAACATAAGTGCCATTTGTTATCGCATTTAACCCATACGAAAGAGAATGAAGATGGATGTATTTAAATGAGTAGAAGAACAATCCTCTTCCTATTCCTCTCAGTCTACTTTATTCAATTAAAGGGGCAGGGAGCTTTTGAATTTGAAAATCTAGAACTCCACTATTTGCTCGATTCTTTGCCTAGACAGGACACAGGCAGTTTGAGTTTTACTTCTATTACCAAGGAAGAATTCTATGCAACTAGAAACCATCCCGTTGCCTTCGATCGACAAAAAGAAAGAGCAATTGAGATACTTCCAAGCGGATTCACTTTAAAAATCGCTGGCTCTAGTTTTGAATTTAAAAACGATACAAACAATACTTACTCCTCTTTCTATCAGTATATTGGCTTCGTTCCTCTAGTAAGTTGTCATTTTATAAACCATTGCGGAGAAGGCAGTTGTACCGATTACCTTCTAGAAAACCTGAGTCAAAAAAAATACATCCTCCCTTGCTCATACGATGCGGGAATACAAAGCTTTAGCTTCTCACAAAGCGGAAGACTACTCCTGATTTCAACCAGTTACGACGGCCCTGATTACGATGCGTATTATGAGTATCGTTCAGAAATCTACATTTTCAGAGTAGAAGAAAATCAACGTCTTGATCAGATACAACTGGTAGACTTCAGTCTTCCGACACAATGGAGTATAGAAAGTATTCATTGGTTGGATGAAGGGGTATTGGGATTGAAAGTGTATTTAAACCAAAGGCCGTCTGATTTGGTGCCCACAAAAAATACTTTCACTTATTTAAAGGCATATACATCAAATTAAATTTTTCGTTTCCATTCTTTAGAAGCATTGATTCAAAGGAGTGAACTCATATAATTATGTATTTTAGGAGGAAATTCACTTTTAAAAAAAATCATTGAAAAACAAAGAAGAAATTGTAGAAAATTGGCTGCCTCGGTATACAGGAGTGCCTCTGGAATCATTTAGTAAATACATCTTACTCACCAATTTTAAACATTATGTTGAACTCTTTGCTCAGAAATACGGAGTAGAAGTTCAAGGGCTCACCAATTCTATGCAATCTGCTACGGCAGAGAATATTACCATAGTTAACTTCGGAATGGGCAGTCCGAACGCAGCGATAATTATGGATTTGCTGAGTGCCATCCACCCAAAAGCCGTATTGTTTCTAGGAAAATGTGGCGGATTAAAACACAAGAACAAAGTAGGCGACCTCATCTTACCCATTGCCGCTATTCGCGGAGAGGGAACCAGCAATGATTACTTACCCGCCGAAGTGCCAGCGCTTCCTGCATTTGCGTTACAAAAAGTAATTTCAGCCGCCATACGTGATATGGACCAAGATTATTGGACTGGCACGGTTTACACCACCAACCGCCGAATTTGGGAGCACGATCTTAAGTTTAAAAAATATTTAAAGCGACTAAGAACCATGGCGATCGATATGGAAACGGCAACTCTATTTGTAGTGGCCTTTCGAAATGAGATACCCGCAGGTGCTTTGCTTTTGGTATCGGATGTTCCCATGTTTCCAGAAGGTGTAAAAACGGAAGAAAGCGACAAAGCCGTGACCAAGAATTTCGTGAATATTCACTTGGAGATTGGAATAGAGTCTTTGAAAAAACTACAAAACAATTCAACTACCGTAAAGCATTTAAAATTTTAATTCAAGGAAAATGAGATGCTAACTCTCTCTTAAAGCGGATATCTACTTTAATTAGCTGCTTTTTTTTAATACTGATGAGTCTCTCTGCTTCTGAAGAAGTAACGGAAAAGACGAAAGAAGGCATGAGCCTAAAGGAAGAGATTGTTGGCGGATGAGCTAGAGAATTTAAGGAGGGTATGTTCGAATGAGTAGATGAAATACTTCAAAGCGAGCTTTCTCTATCGGAAACTCTGCAATAATCAGTTCTGAAACCAGGCGACTTTGCTATTGATGCGGGGGATACTAGCAGAAAGAACAACCTATTTAGTCGCTCCTTAATTTCATTTCAATTGTTTGTTAATCAACATTTTGATGTGGAA